>PLYQ01000300.1 GCA_003153415.1 Rhodospirillales bacterium
GCATCAGGTCGGGCGTGAACTGGATGCGCTTGGCTTCCATGCCGAGCACAATGCCCAGGGTCTCGACCAGCAGCGTCTTGGCCAGCCCTGGAACGCCGATCAGCAGCACGTGGCCGCCCGAGAGGAGTGCTACAAGGGTTTGATCGATGACATCTTGCTGGCCATAAATGACCTTGCTGATGGCGGTGCGGGCGGCGCGGAGCTGGCCGCCCAGCCGCTCGATGTCGGCCAGGGCTGCTTGGGCGTCGGCGTCTGAAGCGGTCGAAGTATCGGGGGCCACCAGGCGCTCCTGTTTTCGATGGGAATGGGCTTGAGGGAAGCCCAGAATTGAGGCCGGAACAAGGGCATGACGGTTGACGAAATTGTGCGTCGAGTGCGGGAGCGCAGCGTGCGTTTGGCATCGGGTTTGCCCGTTTCCCAGCCGCCCGTCGGCAGCGACTTTTCACTGAACGGCGTGGTCCCCAAACCGGAGAGCTATCGCCCGGCGGCTGTGCTCGTGCCGCTGGTGGATCGTGCACCCGGCGTGACGGTTCTCTTGACCCAGCGCACCGAGGACATGCCGAGCCATGCCGGCCAGGTTGCCTTTCCAGGCGGCCGCCGCCAGGCCGACGACGCCGATTCGATCGCCACCGCCTTGCGCGAGACCGAGGAAGAGGTCGGCTTGGCGCGGCGCTTCGTCGACGTCATCGGTACGGTCGATCTTTACCATACCGGCACCGGCTACGAGATCACGCCGGTCGTGGGCATCGTCACGCCGGGATTCACGACTCGGGCCGATCCGCGCGAGGTTGCCGACGTCTTCGAGGTGCCGCTGGAGCATTTCCTCGACGAAAGGAACCATCGCATCGACAGCCGCATCGTCGCCGAGGGCCGCGAGCGGCGCTACTACGCCATGCCCTACGGTGAGCGCTACATCTGGGGGGCAACCGCCGGTATGCTGAAGAACCTACATTTCATTCTGACCGCCGGCGACTAGAGGTGTCATGCTCATGCGGACCGCGGGCCTCCGGCCCGCTCATGACTCATGAGGCGGGCCGGAGGCCCGCGGTCCGTAAGACGATGAGGAAGCGTTGATGCGCATCGTACTGCTCGTGCTGATCCTGGTGATGGCGCCGACCGCTGCCTTCTTCCTGTGGGCGTGGGCGGTGAAGATCAAGCAGGAGCGCAAGCTCGCCGGCACCCTGCCGCAGTGGCAGGACCTGCCGATCACCTGGCTCGCCATCGCCGGTCTTAGCTGCACGATCGCCGGCTTTGTTGTGATGTTCTTCACGCAGAACCAGGGCTACGGCGGACTCTTCGCGACATGACGCTGCTGCCATGAAACCGCGCGGCCGTCTCGATCTGCCGGCCAGGATGAGCGACGCGCCGACACGCCGCGTGCTGGATGCGCTCACGACATCAGGCATCGCCGTGCGCTTCGTCGGCGGCTGCGTGCGCAATGCCGTACTGAAGCGTGAGATCGACGACATCGACCTCGCCGTCGACAAACCGCCGGAAACGGTGATGCGCGCGCTCGAGGAGGCGAAGATCAAGGCGATCCCGACCGGGCTGAAGCACGGCACGGTGACAGCCATCGCCGATCGCGGCAGGTTCGAGCTCACCACCTTGCGCCGCGACGTCGAGACCGACGGGCGGCGCGCAACAGTGGCCTTCACCGACGACTGGCTGGAGGATGCCGGCCGTCGCGACTTCACCTTCAACGCGCTCTATGCCGATGCCGACGGCACGCTCTACGATCCGTTCGACGGCCGCGCCGACCTCGCGGCGGGTCGCGTGCGCTTCATCGGCGATCCCGACCTGCGCATCGCCGAGGACCGTCTGCGCGTGCTGCGCTTCTTCCGCTTTCACGCCTGGTACGGCAGGCCACCGTTCGACGGGCCGGGCTTCGACGCCTGCCGGCGCAATGCCGCCGCACTGGGCGGCCTGTCGGGCGAACGAGTCGCTAAGGAGTTGCTGCGCACGCTCGAAGCCTCGGCCTCCGCCGATGCCGTCGAGGGCATGACTGAAGTGGGCGCGCTCGATCACTGGCTGCCGGAATATACCAACACGAAATGTCTGCGCGCTCTGATTGCCCGCGAAGACAAGCCGGAGGCGTTGCGCCGCCTGGCGGCGATCCTGCCAGCAGGCGCCGATGCCACGGCGATCGGCAAGCGGCTGAAGCTCTCGACGCAGGAGTCGATGCGTCTCGACGTCATGCTGGCGCACGAGCCCGCCATCGATATCGCGGGCGGTCCGCGCGCCTGGCGGGCGCAGATCTACGATCTGGGCAACGGCCTCTATGTCGACCGGTTGCTGCTGGCCGTCGACGCGCCTGGCGACTGGCGTGCTGCACTCGCTATGGCGCGGAGCTGGACGCCACCCGAACTGCCCGTGAGCGGCGGCGATGCGCTGAAGCTCGGGCTGAAGCCCGGTCCAAAAGTCGGTGCGCTGCTCGAAGCCGTCGAGTGCTGGTGGATCGCCGGAGACTTTTCCGCCGATCGCGCCGCCTGCCTCGCCGAGCTCGAGCGGCTGACGCACGCGGCATGATCCGACCCGGCCTGACGTTCGCGCTGTGGTTCGCCATCGCGGCGATGGTCGTGCTGAACGACGTCGTGGGCGACACCTGGATCGCCACTGCGCTCCCGGTGATCACCGTCGAATGGTACAAGACGCTGGTGCCGCTGCCTTATGTCATGCTGATCGCCGTCATCCACGCGCGCCGTACCGCGGGGCCGCGTTGGTTCGAGGCGGCACTCATGGCCGCCGTGCTGTGGCCGCCCTCGACCGTGTTCGTCGACTTTGTCTACGCGCGACTAACCTTCGACGACGATCCCGCGGCTTTCCTCGACCGCTTCGCCATTCTGTGGGGCGCACCCTATCCGCTGCTGGTGCTCGCGCTGTTCGGCGCGCCGCTGCTGGCCGCGATGGCCGTAGCACGCCGCTAAGGCGTGGTTCGTTCGCCCTGCGCTCTAGAGCATTCGCCACTTAAG
>PLYQ01000179.1 GCA_003153415.1 Rhodospirillales bacterium
AAGGCCCGCTGCACGGCGTCACCTACGCGCCATGGGCCAAGGATCAGGACCCGATCGAAGCCAAGGCGAGCGGCGTCTACAGCTTCCTGCGCACCGCCTTCACCGACGAGCCGGCGCCCACCGTCAAGCCGCGCAAGGAGCAGATCGAGCGCGACTTCGCCATGCTCGCCGGCAAAGTCGATTACGTGCGGACCTATCGTGCCACCGATGGCGGCGAGATCATGCCGGAGATCGCCCAGCGCTACGGCCTGAAGCTGGTGCCCGGCGCGTGGATCTACAGCCCCACCGAAGCCAAGCTGCAGTTCGGTCGTGAGGCCAGCGAGGTCAATGCCGAAGAGACGCGCGCGCTGATCCGCATGGCCAACCAGAACCCCAACATCGAGCGCGTGCTGGTCGGCAACGAGAACATCCTGCGCTGGGACGGACAAAAGGATCAGCGCGAACCCAACGCCACCAGCCCGGCCCAGCTCATCCGCGAGATCAGGAACGTCAAGCGCAACGTCAAGGTGCCGGTCAGCACCGCCGAGCCGTGGCACGTCTGGCGGGACTATCCCGAGCTGGCGCGCGAGGTCGACTACCTCGCCGTCCACGTCCTGCCCTACTGGGACGAGGGATCGAGCCAGACGCCGCTCGAGTACCTCAAGGACAAAATTGGCAAACTGAAGAGCCTCCCTTATCTCCAAAACAAGAACATCATCGTCACCGAGGTCGGTTGGCCGTCGAACGGCGCGGAGCGCCGCAGTCCGGCGACCGGCCGGGTCAAGCGTGCGACGCCTGCCGAGCAGGCCAAGAACGTGCGCGACATGGTGGCGTGGCTCAAATCGCAAAACATCGGCTATTTCGTGGTCGAGGCGATCGACCAGCCGTGGAAGTCCTACGACCTTGAAGGCAAGGCGGGCGGCTACTGGGGCCTGTGGAACGCCGACCGGCAGCAGAAATTCGCCTGGAGCGGTCCGATCGAACGCTTTCCGCACTGGCTGAGCTGCGCCGCCTGGTCGCTGGCGGCAGCGCTGCCGCTGATGGCGTTGTTCCTGTGGCACTGGCGCGATCTCCGGACGTTGGGCCAGCTCGCCTTCTGCGGGTTCGCGGCCTTGTCGGCGAGCGCCGTGGTCTACGGTGCGTCGGTGGCCGCCGGCACCTACATGGTGACCGCGGAAATGGTCGGCTGGAGCATGTTGACCTTCTTCCTGGTGATCAGTCTCGCCATGGCGCTGGTGCAGGCGGTCGAGCTGGTCGAGACGGTATGGCGAAGGCGCTGGCTGCGCGAGGCCTTGCCGGCGGCCGAGATGATCGTGCGCCAGCCGGCCGACCGGGTGTGGCCCAAGGTTTCGATCCATGTCGCGATCTGCAACGAGCCGCCGGCCATGGTGATCCAGACCGTCGAATCGCTGGCCGCACTCGACTATCCCAACCTCGAAGTCATCATCATCGACAACAACACCAAGGACCCCGCGGTGTGGCGGCCGGTGCAGGACTACTGCGCGGCATTGGGCGAGCGCTTCAAGTTCTTCCACTTCGACGTCATGAAGGGCTTCAAGGCGGGCGCCCTCAATTACGTTCTGAGCCAGACCGCACCCGACGCCAAGATCGTCGGCGTGATCGACAGCGACTATGTGGTGCGGCCCGACTGGCTGAAGGCCGTCGTGCCCTATTTCGACGACTCGAAGATCAGCTACGTGCAGGCACCGCAGGATCATCGCGACTGGACCGGCGACCGCTTCAAGGAAATGTTGAACTGGGAATATGCCGGCTTCTTCGACATCGGCANNGAGTATGCCGGCTTCTTCGACATCGGCATGTGCCTGCGCAACGAATACGACGCCATCATCCAGCACGGCACGATGACCCTGGTGCGTCGCGATCTGATGGAGGAGATGAACGGCTGGGCGACCTGGTGCATCACCGAGGACACCGAACTCGGCCTGCGCCTGATGGCGAAAGGCTATGGCGCCATGTACAGCCGCGAGCGCTTCGGTCACGGCCTGACGCCCGACCATTTCGCCGGCTACAAGAAGCAGCGCTTCCGCTGGGCTTATGGCGCCATGCAGATCATGAAGGCGCACACCGGCAAGATCCTGTCGAACTCGACCGAGCTCACCTTCTGGCAGAAGTATCACTTCATNNGCGCCATGCAGATCATGAAGGCGCATGGCGGGAAAATGTTCAGCAACGCCACGCGGCTCACTTTTTGGCAGAAGTACCACTTCGTCGCCGGCTGGATGCCGTGGTTCGCCGATGCGCTGAACCTGATCTTCACTTGGGCGGGACTAGCCTGGGTGCTGGCCGTTGTGCTGCCGCCGTTGTTCGGCATCAAACCGCTCGGCTTGCCGCCGTCTGAATTCATCGTGCCGACCATCGGTATCTTTGTTTTCAAGCTGGTCTATTCGTTCGGCCTCTATGCCGCGCGCGTCCGGTGTACGTTCCGCCAGAGCGTCGGGGCGTCGCTGGCGGGGCTGGCGCTTACCTACACGGTCGGCCGCGCCGTGCTCTATGGCCTGGCGACCAGCCGGCTGCCCTTCATGCGCACGCCCAAGATGGACGAGCGGGCCACGCTCGGCATGGCGCTGGCCATGGCGCGCGGCGAGGCGGTACTGGCTGTCTTTTTGTGGATCGCCGCCACGGTGCTATGGATCAACAACGGCGTGCTCGATCCCGAAGCGCGCCTGTGGGCAGTTTTCATGGTCGTGCAGTCGGTGCCTTTCGCGGCCGCAGTATTCGTATCCATGGTCAATGCGCTGGAGCAGATGCGTCATGCAAGGACCGTGTTCGAACCGTCGCCGGCCCCCGTCAGTGCCGGACCCGCGATGCAACCCGCACAGTAGAAATCGGCGCTTTTCGCTGTCGACTGGCCGCCATCTCCTGTTAGCGTTTGTTCATGCCAACGGCTGAACCCGCCGCCACGGCCCTGTTTCTCAAGCGCTGGCTGCGCCGTCCCCTTGCCATGGGCGCGGTCGTGCCGAGCGGCCGGCTGCTCGCCGAGGCGATGGCGGCTGCTACACTGGCCGCAATGGAAGGCCGACCGGGCCATGTCGTCGAACTGGGCGCCGGCACCGGCCAGGTTACCAAGGCGTTGCTCGCCGCGGGGATCCCCGTGCAGCGCCTGGCACTGATCGAACGCGACCATGAGCTGGCCGCGTTCCTGCGCCGCCATTTCTCCGGCCCGCAGATCATCGAAGGTGACGCCGCCCGTTTGCCGCGGCTGCTGGCTGGCCACGGCATCGCTGAGGTTGCGGCCGTCGTGTCGAGCCTGCCGCTGCTGTCGCTGCCGGCCGAGATCGTAAACGGCATCGTGCAGGGCGTGTTCGAAGCGCTGCCGGGGGGGGCGGCGCTGGTGCAATTCACATACGGCCCTTCGCCGCCGGTGCCGCGCGGCTTGCGCGAGAGCCTGCGCCTCGAAGGCGTGAGCGGCCGTCGCATCTGGCGCAATGTGCCGCCCGCCGTCGTCTGGACCTTCAGAAGGCCTGCTGCCGCGTGACGTTTTTCGCTTTCGACGAAAAGTTGCGTGTCGGCATCGTCGATCGTCTCAGGCGCTTCGACGTGCGCCGCCGGCCCGACCCGGGCGGTCTCAAGCGGGCCGCCGTGGCAATCGCCGTGATCGAGGCCGACGTGGCGGGTGAGGCGGCCTTCCTGCTCACCAAACGGACCCCCAGGCTGCGCGCGCACGGCGGCCAATGGGCGCTGCCGGGCGGCAGGGTCGATAGCGGCGAGACGATCGAGCAGACGGCGCTGCGCGAATTGCACGAGGAGCTGGGCGTGCTCGGCTCGGCCGACGACATCCTTGGACCGCTCGACGATTATCCGACGCGCTCGGGCTATCTCATCACGCCCGTCATCGTGTGGCTGCCGGGCAAGATCCAACTCACGCCCAATCCCGGCGAGGTCGCCGCCGCCTATCGCATCCGTTGCGCCGAGCTGTTCCGGCCCGATTCGCCCGAGATCGTGGCGATCCCCGAATCGGACCGACCGATCATCCGCCTGCCGCTGCCCGTCGCCAACGTGAACGCGCCGACCGCCGCCGTGCTCTACCAGTTCAAGGAAGTGGCGCTGGCCGGCCGCGACACCCGCGTCGACCATTTCGAGCAGCCGGTCTTCGCCTGGCGTTAACTCCGGGCGCTGGCAACCGCGACGGGGCGACGTTTGAGGAAGACGGTGGTTTCCTGTTCCATCACATGCTCACCGCGCTGGTTGATGGTGACCTGGCGGATGCGACCCAGCCCGCGGTCGGTCTTGGAGGCCGATAGCCTCAGTTCGACGATGTCGGTGACCACGCGCAACGTGTCGCCCGGCCGGACGGGGCGGGGAAACTGGGTCTCGCCCAGCCCGGGTGAGCCGAGGCTCGCGGCGCGGAAGATGCCGAGCTCGAGCCACAGGCGCAGCGTCACGCACATCGTGTGGAGGCCCGAGGCGATCAGTCCGCCGTACTGCCATTTCTTGGCGAACTCGGCGTCGATGTGGAATGGCTGCGGATCCCACTGGCGGGCGAACTCGATGATGCCCGCTTCGGTCATGGTCATGCCGCCGCTCACGAAACGGTCGCCGACCTTGAAATCCTCGTAGTAGCGATCGCTCACAGGACCAGCTCCATGTAGGCGGTGTCGGGCACCGGGCTCTGGTAGTAGGGCGGGTTGTCGACGAACCCCATCGACCGATAGAGCTTCACCGCGGCCTGCATCTTACCGCTGATTGTGTCGAGTCTGAGACGGTGATAGCTGCGTTTGCGGGCGGCGGCGACGAGCCAGAGGTCCATGTCGCTGAGCGGGACTCAGAGCGCGAAGCTGCGCAGCCCGTAGATCAGGCCGACCACCAGCAGGCCGATGAAGATCGTCTCGACGATCAGCAGCATCACCGGGGCGAGGCCGATGCGGGCGAGCGCCAGCAGCGAGGTCTTCATGCCGAGTGCTGCAATGGCGGCGATGATCAGGAACGCCGAGACCTGTCCCACCGCCGACTGTACGGCGGGCGGCACCACGCCCAGCGAATTGAGCGTGGCGAGCAGCAGAAAGCCGAACAGGAAGACCGGCGGCGATGGCCGCGCATCGCCGGCGGCCTCGCCGCCGCGCGCCACCCACCAGGCGATGCCGGTGACGGCCGGCAGCAGGAAGGCCACGCGCAGCAGCTTGGTGATGATGGCGTCGCTCAGGACCTGCGGCCCCAACGTCTGGCCCGCGCCGGCGACCTGGGCCACGTCGTGGATCGAGCCGCCCAGGAACACGCCCATCTCGAACAGCGAATAGCCCAGCAGCTGGTGCAAGGTGGGATAGATCACCATGGTCACGGTGCTGATGAAATTCACGCCCATCACGGTGAAGGCGAGATCGCGGTCGGAATTCTCGTGCTTGGGCAGCACCGCCGAAGCGGCCATCGCTGCCGCAGCACCGCAGACGCCGGTGGCGCATCCGGTCAGCAGGCCGAAATCGCGGTGCAGGCCGAACAGCCTGGCAGCGCCGGCGCCGAAGGCGATCGTGCAGGCGACGGCCGCGAGGGCGATGATGACCGGCAACGCGCCGCCCTCGACGAGCTGGCCGAGCGTCAGCTTGGCGCCGAGCAGCGCGACGCCGATGCGCAACAAGGTGCGGCCGGAGAATTCGATGCCGGGCTTCAGCGCGTTCCGGGTCGACAGCGGCTGCAGCGCCATGCCGACTACCAGGGTGAGGATCAGCGGCGGCACCCAGACGCGGCCAAAGCGCAGCCAGCCCCGTGTGTCGGCGACGAAGGCGACGGCGGCGATGGCCGCGCACAGCGCGATGCCGGGCGCCGCCCGGCGCAGGTTGTCGGGGGCCCACAGACGCGCGAGATCGACGACGACGGCGCTGCTACGCATCCAGGATGGCGACGAGTTGGCCTTCGCCGATTGCCTCGCCTTCGCTCACCTTGATTTCTCGGATGGTGCCAGCCTTGGGAGAGAGCACGGGGATTTCCATCTTCATCGATTCGAGGATCATGATCTCGCCCTCGAACTCGATCTTGTCGCCGGGCTTGGTCTGGATCTTCCAGACATTGCCCGCGATTTCGGATTTCACATTGACGACGGCCATGCCCAGCTTTCCCCGCACTATCGGTCAGGAAGCTTTTTCGGCCACCGCGCGCGCCAAGGCAAGGGCGGGACTGCCCACACGGGCGCCGAGCCGGTATGCGGCTTGGTTGACCTCCGAGATCGTTCCGTCCTGCAAGGTGGAGCGGCCATCGCCGATACGGGCGGACGATGCGGCCACGGCGATGGCGGCGATGCCGTCCTTGTCGAGCTCGGCGAGCGCCAGCACGCCGCCCCGGTCGGCGCCGAAGCCTGCATCGTTGAACATCAGCAGCTTCGGTCGGAACGGCGCCGTCGCGGTGGCGGAATTGAGCGCGGCGTGGCTGCCGGTGGCAACGATGCGATCGCGATCCTCGGGTAGCAGCAGGGTGGCTGAATCGGCGCAGATGATCCCTTCTATCATGTGTCGGCTCTCGCCCTTGGCGGGCGGTAGCGTATGCGGCCACGGCGCAGTCTTCAGGAGCTCGGCCGCCTCCTTGCAGCTCATGCCGGGGGTCACGCCGCAGGCAGCCGCCAAGGAGTTGGCCCGGCTGATCACGCCGCGCACATACAGGTCCTGGCCGTCGCCGATGCGCGCGCTGGCCGTGGTGACGGCGGCCATCGCCATTCCGAGCGTTTGTGCATAGTTGAGGCCGCCGATGCCCGCCTCGTCCTTGCCGATGCCGGCATCGTGATGGATGGCGGCGCGGCAGCCGAACTTGGCCGACATGTAGGCGGCATAGACGGCAGCGTGCGAGCCGCCGATCACCACTGCGCCGTTGGCCTCGGGCGGCAGCTTGGTGACCGAGTCGAAGATCAGGACCGCGACGTTCATTGGAGCCACTTTACCCGTCGTCCCGACCGGAGCGAAGCGGCGTGGAGGGACCTTGCTTCAACTTGAACAGTACCCACCATGGTGGGAAGGCGGCACTACGCTCATGGCACGTCAACCAGTCGTCCACATTCTCGCCAGCCCGAACGGTCGTGCGCTGTATATTGGCGTTACGACGGACCTCGGTCGGCGGCTCGAAGAGCATCGATTGGGTCGATCGCAGCATACCGCGCGCTACAACATCACCAAGCTCGTCTACACCGAGGAGCATGAGACGGCGCCCGCTGCGATCGAACGCGAAAAGCAGTTGAAACATTGGCGTCGCGAGAAAAAGTTGCCCTGATCGATGCTGCCAATCCCGAGTGGCAGGACCTCTCCGGCGAGATCTTCTAGGCTGCGGCGAGGTCTCTCCGCTGCGCCTCGCTCCGCTCGGCTTCGGTCGAGACGACGGTTTGCTGTTATAAACCAGGAATGACCGGACAAGCCCCAGTCGACAACAAGGTCACCGTCCTGATCCTGCAGCACCCGCAGGAGCAGGATCGCGTGTTGGGCACGGCCGGGCTGATCTGCAGCACGCTGGCCCACGCCAAGCTTGCGGTCGGGCTGTCATGGCGCAATCTCGGCCATGCGCTGGGCGAGCCGGCCGATGCCAAGGAGTGGGGCGTGCTCTATCTCGGCTCGGCGCACGCCGCCAAAGAAAAGGGGCCGCTTGCGGGCAAGAACCCACTCGTCGCGATCAGCGCCAACGGCGAGCCGCTGGCCAACCAGGCCGGCGCGCGGATCGGACTGAAAGGCCTGCTCGTGCTCGACGGCAACTGGGCGCAGGCCAAGGCGCTGTGGTGGCGCAACGCCTGGCTGCTCAAGCTCCGGCGCTTCGTGATCGTGCCCGATGGGCCGTCGCTCTACGGCAGTCTGCGCAAGGAAGCGCGGCCCGATGCGGTATCGACCCTCGAGGCAGTGGGGCTCGCCCTTTCGGCGCTGGAGGGCGATCCGACGATCCGCGAGCGCCTCTTGATTCCGTTCCGCGAGCTTCTCGCCAAGGCCCGCGCCGCCGGCGTGAAGGACAGCAAACGGGATCGTCGGACCCGCCGTTAACCCCTATAATCGCCGCATGCTCGATCAGCCGTTAATTCCAGTCGCGCAACGGACCAATCCGGAACGCTCGTTCCGCGAAGAAGTGCGCGCGCTGCGGCTGGGCGAGGGCGAAGTGTTCCGCGGCGAGGGGATCCTGGCCGTCGCCAAGGCCATCCTGCAGGCGGGCGTGGCCTATGTCGGCGGCTACCAGGGCGCGCCGGTTTCGCATCTGGTCGACGTGCTGGTCGAATCGCAGGACCTTTTGGACGAACTCGGCGTCCACCTCGAAACCTGCACCAACGAGTCCTCGGCCGCCGCGCTGCTCGCCGCCTCGATCAACTATCCAATCCGCGGCTGCGTCACCTGGAAATCCATCGTCGGCACCAACATCGCAGCCGATGCGCTCTCCAATCTCGCTTCGCCGGGCGTGATCGGTGGCGCGCTGATCGTGATCGGCGAGGATTACGGCGAGGGCGCCTCGGTCATCCAGGAGCGGGCGCACGCCTATGCGCTGAAGTCGTCGCTCTGGCTGATGGACCCGCGGCCGTCGCTGCCGACCATCGTGCGCTGCACCGAGAAGGCCTTCGAGCTCTCGGAAGCGACCAACACGCCAGTGATGATGGAGCTGCGCATCCGCGCCTGCCACGTCACCGGAGAATTCGTCGCCAAGGACAACAAGCCGCCGGCGATCTCGCGCAACCACCGCCTCGCCGAGCCGGCCGAACACAATTACGACCGCATCTCCCATCCGCCGTCGACCTACGCGCACGAGAAGATCAAGGTCGAGGTCCGCCAGCCCGCCGCCGAGCGTTTCATCGTCGAAGAGGGCCTCAACGAATTCCTGCCCGGCGACCGCGCCGATCTCGGCATCATCGTGCAGGGCGGCATTACCAACGTGCTGGTGCGCGGCCTCGACCGGCTGGAGATCGAGGGCAAGGTGCCGACGCTGGTGCTGAATGTTACCCATCCTTTAGTGCCCGGCCAGATCGCCGACTTCTGCAAAGGCAAACGCGCCGTGCTGATCGTCGAGGAGGGCGCGCCGGATTATCTCGAACAGGCGATCCACGCCATTCTGCGCAAGCGCGACATCGACACCAAGATCTACGGCAAGGACGTGCTGCCGATGGCCGGCGAATACACCGCCGAGGTGGTGACCGAAGGCCTGCTGAAATTCTTCGCTTTGTCGGCCAACGACATCGATCTTGCCAAGCCGCGCGAGCGCTTCGAGGCGGCGCGGGCCGGCCGGACCGAGGCGCAGCGTCTGCTGGGCGGCTCGCTGCCGCTCCGGCCGCCTGGCTTCTGCGTCGGCTGCCCCGAGCGGCCGGTGTTCTCGGCGATCAAGCTTTTGGAGCGCGAGGTCGGCAAGGTCCACATCTCGAGCGACATCGGCTGTCATTCCTTTGCGACCCTGGCGCCGTTCAATCTCGGAAATTCGATCCTGGGCTTCGGCATGTCGCTCGCTGCGGCGGGCGCGGTGGCGCCTGTGATGCAGAAGCGCACCATTTCGGTGATGGGCGACGGCGGCTTCTGGCACAACGGACTGTTGAGCGGCGTCGCTTCCTCGATGTTCAATCGAGGCGATCGCGTGCTGGTCATCATGCAGAACGGCTACACATCGGCCACCGGCGCGCAGTTCATCCCCAATACCGCGGGCAACCGGCGCGACGGTGAGACCACGTCGGATATCGCCGCCACGCTCAAGGGCATGGGCGTGAAGTGGCTGCGCACCATCCGCACCTACAATGTCGCCACCATGCTCAATACCCTGCGCGAAGCGATGAACACCAATGACAAGGGCCTCAAGGTAATCGTGGCCGACGGCGAATGCCAGCTCGCCCGCCAGCGCCGCATCCGGCCCGAGATCGCGGGCCAACTGAAGCGCGGCGAGCGCGTCGTGCGCACGCGCTACGGCGTCGACGACGAGGTCTGCACCGGCGATCATTCCTGCATCCGCCTGTCCGGATGCCCGTCGCTGGTGCTGAAGCCCAGCCCCGACCCGCTGCGCTCCGATCCGGTGGCGCATGTGAACAACGGCTGCGTCGGCTGCGGCCTCTGTGGCGAAGTGGTCGACGCCGCCGTCCTCTGCCCCTCGTTCTACAAGGCCGACATCGTGCAGAACGCCACATGGTGGGACCGATTGGTGTGGCGGATGCGGTCGGCCGTGATCGGAGCGATGGCGGGGACAGCGGGTGCCTAAGCCTATCACCGTCCTGGTCGGCGCATTGGGCGGCGATGGCGGCGGCGTGTTGTGCGACTGGATCGTGGCGGCCGCGCACGCCCAGGGGTTGGGCGTGCAGGCCACGCAAATTCCCGGCGTGGCGCAGCGCACCGGCGCCACGACCTACTACCTCGAGGTAATGCGAGCGGCCGGGCCGCAAAGCGTGCTGGCGCTCAATCCGGCAATCGGCGAGGTCGACGTGGCGCTGGCCACGGAGCTACTCGAAGCCGGCCGCATGATCTTCAATGGCTTCGTTACGCCCGAGCGCACGACCTTGATCGCCTCGACACACCGCGTGCTGGCGATCGGCGAGCGCACGGCGATGGGCGACGGCAGCTTCGACGTCGGCCGGCTACTGCGCGCCGTGAAGGAGCGCAGCAAGAGTCAGATGCTGTTCGACATGGACCAGGCCGCCGAAGAGGCAGGCGGCGTGATCAATGCGGTGCTGCTGGGAGCACTTGCGGGCTCGGGTCGGCTGCCGATCCCCGATGCGGCGTTTGAGGCGGCGATTCGTGAAGGCGGCAAGTCCGTCGACACCAATCTCGCGGCCTTCGCCTTCGGTCGCGGCCATGCGCGTGGCGAGCTCGAGCAGGCGGTGCGCGAGCATCAAAAGCGGCAAGCGGCCGCCATAGGTGTCGAGGATCTAATCGAGCGGGCGCGCAAAAGCTTTCCGGCCAGGAGCCTCGACATCGTGGAGGAGGGCATCCGAAGGCTCACGGCCTATCAGGATCGGAAATACGCCGCGCTCTATCTCGATCGATTGGACGGCCTGAACCCAGAGCTTATCCGTGATGTGGCGCGGCATCTCGCGGTGCGCATGTCGTTCGAGGACGTGATCCGCGTGGCCCAGGCCAAGACTGCGCCCGACCGCATGGCGCGCATCCGCGCCGAGGTCCGCGCCAAGCCGGGCGAGCCGGTCGAGATCACCGAGCATTTCAAGCCGGGCAACGAGGAAATCGCGGCGGTCCTGCCGCTCTGGGCGGCGCGGTGGCTGCTCGCCCGGCGTCCGTTCCATCTCTCCATGCATGTGCGCAGCACCACGGTCTGGGGCTTCGCGCGGCTGCGCTTCCTGGCGAGCCTGCGCTGGTGGCGGCCGCGCTCGTTCCGCTACGTCGAGGAGCAGGCCGAGATCGAGCGCTGGCTGCAATCGATCAAGTCGGCGCAGGCGCTCAGTCCCGACCTGGCGCGCGAGATCGCGGAGCTGGCCCGGCTCGTCAAAGGCTACGGCGACACCTACGCGCGCGGGCTCGGCAACTACCGACGCATCTCGGCCGAGGTCATTGCGCCCGCGCTGGCGGGAAAGCTTGCGCCTTCGAAAGCGGCCGATGCCGTGGCCAATGCGAGGGTGGCAGCACTAGCCGATCCCGACGGCGACTCTCTGTCTCGCACCCTGGCAGCGATCGCGGCATGAGCGGCAAGGTCGACATGGCGGCGATCGCGCGGCGCGATTCGTTTTGCGTCGGCCTCGGCATCGAACTGGTCGAAGTCTCCTCCGGGCGTGCCACGACACGGGTCAAGGTGGAGCCGCACCACCTCAATTTGACCGGCGTCTGCCATGGCGGTCTCACCTTTACCCTGGCGGACGCCGCCTTCGGCTTTGTCTGCAACTCGCATGGCGTCGCGGCGGCGGGGATAGACGTGCACATGGTCTACAATCGCGCGGTCGGCGTCGGTGAAGTATTGACGGCAACGGCCACGGAGCTGTCGCGCGCCACCAGGATCGCGACCTATCGCATCGACGTCGCACGCGGCGACGGAAAGCTGGTGGCCGCGATGACGGGCACCGCCTTCATCAGCGGCAAGCCTCTGGAGAGTTGACGATCATGCCGCTGACGAGTCGCCACGAAATCACCGTCGAATGGGGCGACTGCGATCCCGCTGGCATCGTCTATTACCCGGCGTATTTCCGCTGGTGCGACCAGGGAACGGCGCGCCTGTTTATCGCTGCCGGGGTGGTGCGCGATGATCTGAGCAGCGGCCAGTGGCGCGAAGGCCCGCCTTTGGTGAAGGCGGAATGCAGCTTCCGGCGCTCCTCGCAGCCCGGCGAGAAGCTGGTCGTCGAAAGCCACGTCTCACGCTTCGGCAACAGCTCGTTCACCATCAGCCACGTCTTCCGCGATGCGTCGGGCGAGATCGCGGCCGAAGGCTCGGAAACGCGTATCTGGGCCGAGAAGGATGGTGACGCGAGCACGCTCAAGTCCGACGCTATCCCCGACGATGTGCGCCGCCGCCTCGCCGGCTGACTATCTTACCTTGCTGACGAAGCTGTTGATCGCAGACGTGAGCCGCGTCTCGTCGGTGTTGATCGAGTAGACCTCCGACATGTGGCTAT
>PLYQ01000053.1 GCA_003153415.1 Rhodospirillales bacterium
GCGCAGATGGCCAACTATCCGCACCAGTTCTCGGGCGGCCAGCGCCAGCGCATCTGCATCGCCCGCGCGCTCGCGCTCGGCCCCAAGCTGATCGTGGGCGACGAGCCGGTGTCGGCGCTCGATGTCTCGATCCAGGCGCAGGTCATCAACCTCCTGATGGACCTGCAGCACGAGCGGCGGCTTTCCTATCTCTTCATCTCGCACAATCTCGCGGTGGTCGAGCACATCAGCCACCGCATCGCCGTGATGTATCTCGGTCGCATCGTCGAGCAGGCCGACACGCGCACTATCTTCACCAACGCCCAGCACCCCTATACCGAGGCGCTGCTGTCGGCGGTGCCGGTGCCCGACCCCGCCATCAAGCGCCAGAAGCGCATCCTGCAGGGCGACGTGCCGAGCCCGGTCAATCCGCCGGCCGGCTGCCACTTCCACACCCGCTGCCCCTATGCGGTGGCGCGCTGCAAGGTGGAGGTTCCTTCGCTTCGCGAAATCGCGCCGGGCCATCACGTTTCCTGCCATTTGCGCTAGAGTGCGCCCAACGAGTTGGTTGGCGAGGGGAGGCAAGGCGTCATGGCCGAATGGGATTACATCATCGTGGGCGGCGGCTCGGCGGGCTGCGTGCTGGCCAACCGGCTGAGCGAAGACGCCGGCGTCAAGGTGCTGCTGCTCGAGGCGGGCCCGCGCGACAAGTCGATGTGGATCGACATCCCGGCGGGCTTCACCAAGCTTCTGAACCACAAGACGTTCAACTGGAACTTCGAGATGGAGGCGGAGGACGGCGTGGCCGGCCGCCGCATCCCGTGTCCGCGCGGCAAGGCGCTCGGCGGCTCTTCTTCGATCAACGGCATGCTTTATGTGCGCGGCCAGCCGCTCGACTACGACACCTGGGGCCAGCTCGGCAATCGCGGCTGGTCGTACGAGCAGATCCTGCCTTACTTCAAGAAGTCCGAGCATTTCGAGCGCGGCGGCGACGACAGCCGCGGCAAAGGCGGCCTGCTGAACGTCGCCGACATGAGCGAGACCCACGAACTGTGCGATGCCTTCATCGACGCCGCCGAGGCGAGCGGTTTCCCGAAGAACAAGGATTACAACAACGGCCAGCAGGAAGGCTTTGGCTACTATCAGGTGACGATGAAGAACGGCAAGCGCTGGTCGACGGCGCGCGGCTTCCTCGATCCGGCGCGCTCGAGACCCAACCTCAAGATCGAAACCGATGCGCTGGTCGACAAGGTCATGCTGGAGGGCAAGCGTGCCGTCGGTGTCGCCTACTCGGTGCATGGCCAGAAGCGCGAGGCGCGCGTCAACCGCGAGGTCATCGTGTCGTGCGGCTCGGTGCAGTCGCCTGGAGTGCTCGAACATTCCGGCATCGGCCAGCCCGAGCTCCTGAAGAAATACGGCATCGAGGTGAAGCACGAGCTGAAGGGCGTCGGCGAGAATTACGGCGACCACTTCGCGCCGCGCATGAACTGGCGCGTCAAGGACATGGCGACGCTGAACGAGCAGACGCGCGGCCTCAACCTCGTGAAGGAAGTCATCAAGTATTACGCGACCGGCAAGGGCGCGCTCAGCCTCACCGCGGGCGTGGTCTACGGCTTCGTGCGCACGCGGCCGGGGCTGGAGACGCCCGACATGCAGTTCCACATGGCGCATGCGAGCTACGATTCGGCGCAGAAGCGCATGCTGGAAAAGGATCCCGGCATGACCGTGGTGATCGGCCAGTGCCGGCCCGATTCACGCGGCTCGATCCACATCAAGTCGGGCGTGCCGGGAACCGAGCCGGCGATCCGGCCGAACTTCCTGTCGGCCCAGACCGACCGCGACGCCACGGTGGCGGGCATGCAGATCGCCCGCAAGATCGTGCAGAATCCAAAGATTGCCCAATACATCGCCTTCGAGAACAACCCGGGCGACAAGGTGCAGAGCTACGACGAGTGGCTCGACTTCGCCCGGCGCACCGGCCAGACGACCTATCACGTGGTCGGCACCTGCAAGATGGGCCGCGATCCGATGGCGGTGGTCGACGATCGGCTGCGCGTGCACGGCATCGCCGGCCTCCGTGTGATCGACGCCTCGGTCATGCCGACCGTGCCCTCGGGCAACACCAACGCCCCCACCATCATGGTGGCCGAGAAGGGCGCCGACATGATCAAGCAGGACACCAAGGCGGGCGTGAAGCTGGCGGCTTAGTCCACCAAGGGAGCAACGAATGAACGCTGATTCCAAGAAGGCGGCGCTGCGGATGATCCCTTACGGGATCTATGTCCTCACTGCCGACGACGGCAAGGGCAACGTCGCGGCGGCGACGGTGAATTGGGTGACGCAGACCGCCTTTGCGCCGCCGCTGGTCGTCGTCGGCGTCAAGGCCGATTCCGGCGCTTACCAGACGCTCAAGTCGGCACGGAACTTCGCCCTCAACATGCTGGGCAAGGATCACAAGAGCCTGGCGTTCACCTTCTTCAAGCCGGCGGATGTCAGCGACGGCAAGATCAGCGGACAGGCGTTCCGCAAAGGCACGACAGGTGCGCCCATTTTCCTCGATGCACCGGGCGCCATCGAATGCCGCGTCACGACCATCGGCGAGCAGGGCGACCACCATATCGTCGTCGGCGAGGTCGTCGATGCCCATTTGAACCGGACCCTGAGCGGCCGGCCGGACGCCAACATCCTCGAGATGAAGGATCTCGGCGACAACGTGTTCTACGGGGGTTAGAGCCCCGCCTAGCCGCCCAATAGCGCCGGCGACGCCTTCACTTCCTGGCGCTCGACCTTCTTCACGATCTCGGTGAGCTTGGCGTGGGTCGGCGCCGGCACGCCGATATATTTGCCGCGGTCGGCGATGTAGCCGTTCATGAACTCGATCTCGGTGCGGCGGCCCTTGCGGATGTCCTGGGCCATCGACGGGCGCTGGATGTCGGCGCGCGGATTGGGGTTGGTGTTGGAGCCGGGCCGCAGGATGGCCTCGACCTCGTCGAGTGCGGCCTTGTCGCCTTCCGAGGCCTTGGCGAGCTGCTCGGGCTCGAACTTGCCGATCTTCTCGATGTGGTAACCGAGCGCCTGGCCGACCCGCACCGCCTCGCCGCCTAATTTGATCGAGAAGCGGCGGATGGCGTCGTTGCGGTCGCAGTCCGAGCCGGTAAGCCCCGTGGCGGCCGACACGCCGTTCTTCATGCCGTTCTGGCAAAGCTTGGACCAGCGTTCGCCCCACAGGTTGGTCGTGGTCTTGGCGCTGTCGATGCGGCCCACCATCTCGCGCAGCTCCTCGACGCGCTTGGTGATGCGGCCATGGACCTCGCCGACGCGGAACACGGTGTGCTTGTCGCCGCCCTTGGCGACGGTGCGGCGGATGCGGGCGGGCTCGAACATGTCGACCGAGATCAGCGAGGCCACCATGCCTACCGTCTTGCCCCAGCCGACGACACCCGCGATGCGTTCCTCGTTCAGGCAATTCTGCAGCGACACGACATAGCCGTCCGGCGCCAGGTACTGCTTGATCAGTGCCGTCGCCCATTCGGTGTCGTAGGACTTCATCGACACGAAGGCGATGTCGATCGGCTTCTGGCGCGACAGGTCCTGCATCTCGGTGAGATGCATGGTCTTGGCCTTGGTGACGGTGAATTTCTCCTCCGGCGTCACGCCATCGAGCTCCAGCCCGCGTGAGCGGATGGCCTCGATGTTCTCCGGCCAGAAATCGATCAAGGTCACGTCCTCGCCGGCGTGCGCCAGGTTGCCGCCGACATATCCGCCCAACGCGCCGACACCGACGACTGCGATTCGCTTGCCCATGGCTTTTCTCCCTATGCTGCCGGCAGCTTGGCGAGGAACGCCTCGACTGCCTTATTGAAGAGCGCGGGCTGATGCAGGTTGGAGGCATGGCCGGCGTCCGGAACGACCACCTTGGTCGCCCCCTTGATCTTGGCCGCCATGTAGTCGGTGGCGGCGAGGAAATTGGTGTCATTGGCGCCGACTAGCACCAGCGTCGGCACGGCGATCTTGTCGAGCGACTGGATCACCCGGTCGGTCTGCTGGGCCAGCATCCCGCGCGCCGCACCGGCCAGTCCCTTGGCGTCGCGATGCGTGGTGAGCTTGACCTCGTCGCTGGTGTTCAGCGCCGCCAGCCCGCGGGCCTCCAGATCGTCGGCGCGCTTGTTGGCCGTCTCGTTCCACTTGGCACGCGCCTCGTCCTTCTTGAAGCCGGGGCCGGTGTCGAACAGCATCAGGGCCCGCACCCGGGCTGGATGACTGGCGGCGAAGGCGAGCGACATGTAGCCGCCGAGCGACAGGCCGCCCACGATCGCCTTGTCGGCGCCGACGAAGTCGATCAGGGCGCGCATGTCGCCCACCGTCAGCCCCTCGGAGTAGAGCGCCGGGTCCTTCGGATAGTCGCTTTCGCCATGGCCGCGCATGTCCCAGATCACGACCTGGTAGCGGTCCTTGAGTGCGGCGACCTGGCCGTCCCACATGCGACAGGTCGAGCTGTAGCCGTGGCTGAGCAGAATGGTCGGGGCCGATTGGCCGGGCGGGCCATGGATCTCGTAGTGGATCTTTACGCCGTTGCGATCGAGCTTGGCCATCAGGGTGTCACGCGCGTCTCGGCGCGAGCCTTTGCGAGATAACGTTCCGCATCCTCCTGCAGGAGCAGGCGGTCCTTCGTCAACTGATCGACGACTGCCTGCACCTTGCCGACATAGTCGGCGCGATTGCTGTAGCGCTCGGCAACGGACTTGCGCGGATCACCTTGTGTCGGGCTTGCGGGAAAGACCAGATAGGAGCCGTCGCGGTCGGCGATCTCGCCGGTCGGATAGGGCGCCTTGTACTCGTTCCAGCCGGTGTAGGTGGCGAGCGGCACGGCGATGTCGGGCAGGCGGATNNGTGCGATAGAACTTCTGCGGCGGCTGAGGCTTCACCCAGTCGCCCGGCGGCGCCACCTTGTTGGTGACCCTGACCACGGCCGCGCCCGGAATGGCCGGGAAGCCGGTCTTGTCGGGCTCGACCAGGGTGCCGGCGGCGAGGCTCGGGGCGCGGCTGGGCGGCGGCGCCTTGGCCGACACCACCCATTCGTCGAGGGCGACCAGCAGCGCGCGCACGGCCGGCATGGGATTGTGCGGGTTGCGCGGATTGACGTCGGGGCCGGTGTCGGCCGCGGCGCCGGCGCGGCCGCCATGCTGGGTGCCGGCGATCATGTAGAGCCGCGAATTGTCGGGCAGCGCCACATCCTTCTGGCCGAGCGGATCGGTGGCGAGCAGCGAGGCGCCCTTCTGCCAGTATTCGGTCGAGGTGTTGGTCTCGATCAGCTTGGGATCGCTTCCGTCGCCGCGAAACAGCGAACCGCTCTGCTTGGTCAGCGGATCGGTCTGCGTCGCGGTCGAGAAGGGGAAGGCGCTCTCGGGGAAGTCGTGGTCCTCGTGCTGCGTGGCCGTGCGCGCCGGCTGGGCGAACGGCGTGTTGAAGAAGATGCGACCGACGCCCGCGATATGGCTATGGATGCCGTCGAAGACCTTGCGGCCCTGCTCGTCGCGATTGAAGCCCTCGGAGATGTGGTTGCGCAAATACCGCCCGGCCTGCGAGAAGCCGATGGCCAGCGCATGCGTGANNGCGAAGCCCAGCGCCTGCACTTTGGGGTTCCTGGCCTCGTAGTGGAATTCGTAGAGGAAGCCGGGCTTGGGCTTGTCCAAAAGCTTGATCGAGCGGGCGTCGACGAACGACCATTGGTCGGCCGGCAGCTCCTGCGGCTTGTCGTCGGCCTTCGCGCGCACGGTGAGCCGTGCCTTCGCCTGGTCGAGGCCGGTGGCCTCGTAGCCGAGCTTGAAGGCTTCCAGCGCGCCGCCGCGCGTGCCCGAGCAATATTCCTCGCGCACCTGTTTGACGATGGGTTTGCCATTGTCCGTCGCGACCGGCGCGGTGAGACCCAGCCCCATATTGGCGCGCGGCGCGTCGGGGTCCCAGCCCGACCAGACGACGGTCCAGCCGCGCCGCATGGGAAAGCCGTTGCCGACGTCGGCCATGGTCTTGGGATCGTTCACGCCCTGCGGGCCGTCGGCGATGTTGCCGAACAGCATCTTGCGGCCGCGATTGTTGACCTCGTAGAGCATGCGGCCGTTGCCCTTGGCCGGGTCCTTGGGTCGGAGCACGAAAAAATCGGTCGCATACTCGACCATGCCGCGACTGTTGCGCGGCGCCTTGTCGATCAGCGCGATGCCCTTGTTGCCGGGCGCGGCCGGATCGACTTCGCCTTTGGCGACGCCGATCACACGCTCGTAGGCGCCGACGCTGCCGAATGCGGCGCCATCGGCCAGCGGCTCGACGGCCTTGATCTCGACTGACAGAATCACGCTTTAGCCTTCTTCCGCAGCAACGGCCTAACCTCACCCTGAGGAGCGCCCCGCAGGGGCGCGTCTCGAAGGGTCGGCGCCAGTCTTGGTGTTGCCCATCCTTCGAGACGCCGCGCTTCGCGCGGCTCCTCAGGATGAGGAGAGTGGGAGTTCACTCGCTTACTTGGAGCCGGGAGGCGGAAAGTTCAGTTCGACGCCCACGCCATCGGGATCGTACAGGAAGATCTGCTGGCCGCCGGTGCGCGGGATGATCTGCTCGCGGAACTTCACCTTCTTGCCCTTGAGCTTGCGGCGCACGCCCGAGATGTCGCTGGCAGCGAAGGCGATGTGGTCGAAGCGGCCGGTGTCCTTGAACTTCTTCTTGGTGCCGCGCACCACAATGCCCTCGCGCGGCTTGCGCTTGCCGAGCAGGTGGACGGTCGGCACGCCACCGGAGTAGAGCCAGTAGCCCGGGAAGCCGAGCGGCGGGCGATCGCCGTTCTTCAGCCCCAGAACCTCGCAGTAGAACTTCTTGGTCCGCTCCATGTTGGAGGGCTCGATGGTGTAGTGCTGCAACGTGCCGATCGGCATTGTTCGTCTCCAGTGATCTTTAGACCCAGGTGAGGTCGGCTTCGGCGCCCAGCATCCAGGCGCCGACGGTTTCGAAATGGCTGAGCCGTCCCTGCAGCTGCTGGGTGACGGTGTGGATGTCGCGGAAGCGGCGCTCCAGCGGATGGCTCTCGAAGATCGCCGTGGCGCCCGCCGCATTATAGGCAAAATCCACCGCCTCGCGCGCCCGGTGAATGGCGTTGGTCGAGGCCATGCGGATCGTGATTCGATGGTCGACGGTGAGCGCAGTTCCGCCGCAGATCTCCTTCCAGATCGCGGCCAATTCCTGCAACAGGAAGGCGCGCGCCGAACGGATCGCCACGTCGGCCTGGGCGAAATTGGTCTGGACGACGGCGCTGTCGCGGATCGGGCTCCTGGCGCCGCGTGGCACCTTGTTGCGCGCGGTGTCGACGAAGTTGTCGAGCGCGCCACGGGCGATGCCCAGCGCCACGCCGGCGAAGCCCACCTCGTAACAGGTCATCGCCGACATGCGGTAGAGCGGGCCTGACTCGCGGCGTTCGTTCGCCGGCTGCGCGAAATCCCGGCTGAACGTATGGTCTGCGCGCACGAAATGGTCGGCGAGCGCGAACTGGTCGGAGGCGGTGCCGCGCAGCCCGACGACATGCCAGATGTCGGTCCACTGCACCTCGCGCGCCGGCACCAGCAAGGTGCGCTCGACCTGACGGCCGTTGGGCCCGAGCAGCGGCGTGCCATCTGGATTGAAGATCGGCGCGTGGGCGCCGAGCCAGGTGGCGTGCCGACCGCCCGAGGCGAAGGCATAGGTGCCGGTGACCCGGTAGCCGCCTTCAACCGCCACCGCCCGCGCCTTGGGGCCGGGACCCCAGGCAAGGACCGCGCGCGGATCGTTGCCGAAGATCTCCTGGGCGACCGACGGCTCGAGGTAGGCCGCGGTCATGGCGCAGCCGCCGGCCTGGCTCAGGCACCAGGCGGTCGAGGCGTCGCCACGGGAGATGGTCTCGATGACATGGAAGAAGGTGACGGGATCGGTCTCGTCACCCTTCGACGCGCGCGGCAGCAGCAGGCGGAACAGCCGCGCCTCGTGCAGCCTGTCGAGCAGCGCCGGCGGCAGGCGCCGGTGGTCCTCGATCTCGTTCGAGGCGGCCTCGACGATCGGCCGCATCGCCTCGGCGCGCGAGATCACGGCTTGGTCGCCTGCCAGCTCGGCGGAAGTCGGGATCAGCGTGTCCAATTCATCCTCTACGCGCGGTTGCGGGTGTCAGGCTGTTACGACGCCCAATTCCTTGTCGATCTGCTCGATCGACTTGCCCTTGGTTTCCAGCCCGAAGAAATAATAGACCACGCCGGCCATCAGGAACCAGCAGCCGAGATAGAGAAAAGCCGTCGGAATCTGCGGCAAGGGCACGTCGGGCTTCAGGTAGTTGCCCGAACCCACGATCAGCGCCAGGCCGACCGGGCCCAGGATCTTGCCGATGCCGCCGAAGCNNATCGTGCTGCTGTAGTAATGGCCGGCCAGGATGATCAGGACGCCGGCGCCGAAGCCCAGCAGACCGCCGCAGTTGCGCCGGCCGATCCGCTCCGACAGCCACGAGAAGCTGACGCGACCGATAAAGCCCACCAAGGTGAGCAGGAGCATCATCTTGGCGGCTTCCTGCGGCGTCACCTTGAGCAGCAGCACGAACAGCGCCGGCGACCACAGTGCCACGCCATAGACGCCGGTCTGGGCGCCGGCATTGCCAAGCCACGATACCAGCAGGCTGCGCGGATGCTTGAAGAGGTCGAACCAGTTGGTCTTCACCACCCTGATCTCTTCCGGCTTGGGCGCGGGCAGGGTGTTGGGATCGATCTGCAGCGCCCAGGCGAGCGACTTGCGCGCCTCGTCGAGGCGGCCCTGGCGGGCGAGCCACCGCGGCGATTCCGGCACCCAGAGGCGAACCAGCAGGACGAGCAGCGCCGGCAGCACGCCTATTGCGAACAGTAGCCGCCATTGATCGGAGGGCATGAAGGCGGCCAACAGGGAGCCGAGGCCGACGCCGATCGGGATGATGCAGGTGACGAGTCCGCCGATCCAGCCGCGCTTGGAGGTCGGCATGAACTCCTGGACCAGCGGCAGGTCGACGCAATAGAGGCCGCCGACGCCGAGGCCGACGAAGAAGCGCATGACGGTGAGAAAGATCCAGCCGTTGTCCGGCGTGAAGTAGAGCAGGCCGGTGGCGAGCGAGAAGTTCAGCACCGTGCCGATGAACACCTTGCGCCGGCCGATCCGGTCGGCCAGCCAGCCCCAGACATAGGCACCGAGGATGGCGCCGATACCGGAACTCATCAGCACGATGGCCGACTGGCCGAAGCTGAGCTTCCACGGGCCGATCAGGAAGGCGAGGACATAAGCGATCAGGAAGTAGTCGAAGAATTCCAGGGCGTCGCCGATGATTGCGGCGGCGAGGATCTTCTTCTGGTTGCCGGTCAGGCTCGTCTGTCGATCGAGTACCTCGAACATGGCGTTTCCCCATCTGGCGCCTGTTCTTTTTTTGGCGGACGTCGCGCCTGCGTCCCGCCGATGCTAAGAACGCTACGATTTCGCGAGGCCCAGCGGCAAGGTGCCGGGTTTGCCCCTCGAAACCACGATAGGCCCGTAAAACAGGGGGAAAACGACATGCACTGGACCGACCGCCGCAGGCGCTTCCGCGCCGTCCTTTCGGGCGAGCGCTGCGTCCATCCCGGCTCGGTGTACGACCCGATCTCGGCCCGCATCGCCGAGGATTTGGGCTTCGAGCTCGGCATGTTCGCGGGCTCGACCGCCTCGCTCACCGTGCTGGGTGCGCCCGACCTGATCGTGCTGACCTTGAGCGAGTTCGCGGCCCAGGCCTACCGCATCAACCGCGCCGGCGGCCTGCCGTTGATGGTCGACGCCGACCACGGCTACGGCAATGCGCTCAATGTGAAGCGCACCGTCGAGGAACTGGAGACCGCGGGCGTCGCCGGCATGAGCATCGAGGACACCGACCTGCCGACGCCGCACGGCACGACTAAGCCGCGCCTCACCACCATCGCCGAAGGCGTCGGCAAGATGAAGGCGGCCCTCGCCGGCCGCCAGGATCCGCTGCTCGCCATCGCCGGCCGCACCAGCGCGGTCCAAGTCACCGGCCTCGACGACGCCATCGCCCGCGCCCAGGCCTACGAGGCGGTGGGTGTCGATGCGTTGTTCATGGTCGGCGTCCGCACACGCGCCGAACTGGACGCAATCTCATCCGCGACCAAATTGCCGCTGATCATGGGCGGCGGCACGCCCGAACTCAGCGACCGCGACTATCTCGCGAGCCGCCGCGTGCGCATCGCGCTGCAGGGCCACCAGCCCTTCGCCGCCGCGGTGAAGGCCGTACACGACACACTGAAGGCCCTGCGCGACGGCACGCCGCCGTCGAAACTGCAGGGCGTGGCGGACGCCGATCTGATGAAGCGCGTCACCCGCGACGCCGACTACAGCAAGTGGACGAAGGAGTTTCTCGGGGGCTCCTGACCCCT
>PLYQ01000012.1 GCA_003153415.1 Rhodospirillales bacterium
TACACCCTGTTCGACCCGAGGATCCGCTATTGAGCGCGATAACCCCCGAAGAAATCGTCGACTCCGCCGCCATTTCGTCGGCGTCGGCCGGGCGCAAGAGCCTGTGGCTGCTGGCGCTGCGCAATCCTTCCGTCATTTTGGGCGGCGTCATCCTGCTGATCATGCTGGTGATCGCCATCCTGGCGCCGTTCCTCGGTACCGTGGATCCGACGCGCATCGATCCGGCGGCACGCAACAAGAAGCCCGGCACCGAGATCACCTTCAAGCTGGAGGACGGCAAGACTTTGACGCGTACCGTGCTGATGGGCACCGACAGCCTGGGACGCGACGTCTATAGCCGTGTCATCTACGGCACCCGCGTGTCGTTGATGATCGGTGTTGCCGTCGCCCTCTGCGCCGTTGCGATCGGCGTCGTGATCGGCCTGGTGTCGGGCTACGTGCGTTGGGCCGACGGCATCATCATGCGCATCATGGACGGGCTGATGGCCATACCGGGCATATTGCTCGCCATCGCCCTGGTCTCGATCTGGCGCGCCGGCCTGATCACCGTGATCTTTGCCATCGTCGTGCCCGACGTGCCGCGCGTCGTGCGCCTGGTCCGCTCCATCGTGCTGACAGTGCGCGAGGAACCCTATGTCGAGGGCGCCATCTCGGTCGGCACGCCGACCTGGGTGCTGATGTTCCGGCACATCCTGCCTAACACCATCGCGCCGCTCATCGTGCAGGGCACCTTCATCGCCGCGGCCGCGATCCTCGCCGAGGCCGCCCTGTCGTTCCTCGGCATCGGCATCCCGCCGGAGATCCCGAGCTGGGGTAACATCATGGCCGAGGGCCGCACGCTGTTCCGCGTGTTCCCGCACAACATTTTCTATCCCGGCATCTTCCTCGCCTTCACCGTGCTGGCGATCAACATCATGGGCGACGGTCTGCGCGACACGCTCGATCCCAAGATGAGCAAGAAAGTCTGATGCCCCTCAAATGAGTGATACCAAGAAGCCAGTTCTCGAAGTCCGCAACCTCAGCGTCTCGTTGCCTGCCGGCGCCGACCGCGCCCACGCCGTCGACAAGGTGAGTTTCACCGTCAATCCCGGCGAGATCGTCTGCCTGGTGGGCGAATCGGGCTCGGGCAAGTCGGTGATCGCCTTCACCGTCATGGGGCTGCTCGCCAAGGCGCTGAAACCGACCTCGGGCGAGATCCTGCTCGAGGGCGAGAACATCCTGGCCGCCGGCGAATCGCGCCTACGCGAGCTGCGCTGCACGCGCATGTCGATGATCTTCCAGGAGCCGATGACAGCGCTCAACCCGGTCATGACCTGCGGCCAGCAGATCGACGAGGTGCTGAATACCCACACCAAACTCGATGCGGCGGCGCGCAAAGCCAAGATCATCGCCATCCTGAGCCGCGTGAAGCTGCCGGAGCCGGAGCGCATCTACGCCTCCTACCCGCACCAGCTCTCGGGCGGCCAGCGCCAGCGCATCATGATCGCCATGGCGCTGGTGCTCGATCCGGTACTGCTGATCGCCGACGAGCCGACGACGGCACTCGACGTCACCACGCAGGCCGAGATCCTGAAGCTGATCGCCGAGCTGCAGGAGGGCCAGGGCACCGGCGTGCTGTTCATCACCCACGATTTCGGCGTGGTCGCCGAGATCGCCCACAAGGTTGCGGTTCTGCGCTGGGGCGAGTTGGTCGAGATGGGTCCGACGGAGCAGATCCTGTCGCGGCCCAGCCATGCCTATACCAAGATGCTGATCTCCTCGGTGCCGTCGATCCATCCGGTGCATCGCGGCGTCCGGCTCGAGGGCATCACCGTATTGCGCACGGAAAAGCTCGGCAAAACCTACAGTGGCAAGTCATTTTTCCAGAAGGCGCGCTCGGTGAAGGCCGCGATTGACGTCGATCTCGACATCCGCCGCGGCGAGACGCTCGGCATCGTGGGCGAATCGGGCTCGGGCAAATCGACGGTGGCGCGCTGCATCGCCCGCCTGATCGACCCCAGCGAGGGCAAGGTGTTCCTGGGCGACACCGAAATCGCCACCATGTCGGCCGGCAAGCTCAGGCCACATCGTCGCCGCGTCCAGATCGTCTTCCAGGATCCCTACCGCTCGATGAATCCGCGCATCACGATAGGCGAGTCGATCATCGAGGGGCCGATGAACTTCGGCCTGAAGCGCGACGAAGCCCTCGCGCGGGCGAAGAAGCTGATGGAGACCGTGCGGCTCGACCCCAATTCGCTCGACCGCTACCCACACCAGTTCTCGGGCGGCCAGCGCCAGCGCATCTGCATCGCCCGCGCACTCGCCATGGAGCCCGAGCTGCTGATCGCCGACGAGGCGGTCTCCGCACTCGACGTGTCGGTGCAGAAGCAGGTGCTGGAACTCTTGGACGAGATCCGCCAGCGGCTGAACCTCGCCGTGCTGTTCATCACCCATGATCTCCGCGTCGCGGCGCAGATCTGCGACTATGTCGCCGTCATGAGCAAAGGCCGCGTCGTCGAATACGGCTCGGCCGAGCAGGTGTTCGGCTCACCCAAGGACGATTACACCAAGGCGCTGTTCGCCGCCGCCCCCGGCCGCAACTGGGAATTCGGCAAGTTCGCGGCGGCGTGATAGGCTTTTTCGTATCACAAGGAAAAGGCCCGCGAGGCAATCGCTGCCGAGCCTCCCCCTGACCCGGCACCGGACCAATCGATGAAGTCAGCGGTGAAACCGTGTCCAGGGAGGCTCACATGGCGGATAGCGTCTACAAAGTGGTCGAGTTGGTCGGCACCAGCAGCGTATCCTGGGAAAAGGCGGCAAGCGTTGCGGTGCAGCGCGCGGCGAAATCATTGCGCGACCTGCGCGTCGCCGAGGTCGTCGAACAGGACCTCGTCATCGAAAAAGGCAAGGTCACGGCCTATCGCACCAAGGTGAAGCTCAGCTTCAAGTACGAAGGCGGCGGCTGAGCCCCGACCGAGCGCGGCGCGATCAGGAGTAACGCTCCCGCACCCGCCGCTCGACCCATCCTGCCGCCAGGAATGCCGCGGCCGAGATGACCGTGGCAACGGCCGAGGCGCCAAACGCCTGCTCGGTCTGGAAATCGGCCTTGGTCTTGGCGAAGAGATAGCCCAGCCCCGACGTGCCCATCAGAAACTCCGCCACCATGGCGGCGAGGATGGCGTGAGCCGCAGCGAGCTTGAAGGCGATGGCCAAATTGGGCATCGCCGAGGGCAGTGCGAGTCGCTGCAGGAGGGAAAGCCTCGACGCACCCAGCACGCGGAACAGGTCTTCGCTGCCGGGCGGCGGCGATCTCAGGCCCGACGAGGCGAACACGAAAGACGGGAAGAAGGTAATGATGACCACGATCGCCAGCACCGTCGAGGTATCGTAGCCCAGCAACCTGGCAATCACCGGGATCAGCGCCACCACCGGCACCGAGCTGAACAGTACGGTGAGGGGATTGAGCAGCCCCGAGGCAATGGGCGAAAACCACGCGACAATGGCCAGTCCCGTACCCACCGCCATACCGGCGACCAGGCCGAACACAGCGACGGCGAGCGTGATGCTGACGTTGCGCAAATAGACGCCGGGGTAAGAGACGAGATCGCCCAGCACGGCGACCGGCGTCGGCATGACAATGGGGTTGAAGCTGTTGGCTACCACCCAGAGCTGCCAGGCAATCAAGAGCAGAAGGATGCCCCAGTAATCCTCGATCAGGCGCACCAGCAGCGGGCGCCTGGCTGACATATCGGAGGCGGCGTCCATCAGCTGAACCTCGCGTAAGCCGTGCGCTCGAGCAGCGTCAGCAGGCCGTAGAACAGGAGCGACGAGCCCACCGCCAGCAGTACTGCGCACCAGAGCAGCACGATCTGGAAATTCTGCATGGCATTGATGATCAGGATGCCGATGCCGCGTGGTGCTCCGAACCACTCGCCGATGATGGCGCCAATCAGCGCGGCCGGCCACGCCAGGCGCAGGCCCGACGCCAGCGCCGGCAGCGCCGCCGGCAGTTCCAGCCGGGCGAAGCGCCGCAGCCGATCGGCGCCCAGCACCGAAAAAAGATCGCGATGGGCAGGCGTCGCGCGCTGCAGGCCCGAGCTCACCGACACGAAGACGATGAAGAAGACGTGGATGGAGGATACCGCCGCCGGCGTGCTCTCGCGCGTCAACACCACGAGGAAGATAGGCCCCAGGGCAATCGAAGGTACAGAGTTCAGCACCGCGGCCAGCCGATCCGAGCCGCGCCGCATCACGGGCAGAAGATGCGCCAGCGCCGCCAGCAAGAGGCCAGCCGTCGTGCCCCAGAGATAGCCCAGCGCCGTCGATTCGAGCGTGGCGCCGATCGCGCGCTGGAACAGCGGTCGGCGATCCGGATCGGCCAGCATGACCAGCACATCACTGAGCGGCGGCCAGGAAATGCTGGCGAGCTGCAGCCGGCCGATCACCTCCCACAGCACGAGGAACAGCGCGATACCCAGCGCACCGAGAAGAGTCTGCCTCATGAGTCGAGCGCACCTGTCAGGTCGTCGACCATGCGATGGAACTCTTCGCTGCGCATGACGGCGGTGCTGCGCGGCCGAGCGAAGGGCACGGCCACCTCGCGCACGATGCGGCCGGGCCGGCCACTCATCACCACCACGCGGTCGGCGAGGAATAGCGCCTCGTCGACCGAATGGGTGATCAGCATGGTGGTGATCTGCCGCGCAGACCAGATGCGCTGCAGCTCGACATTCATCTGGCGCCGCGTCACCGCGTCGAGCGCGCCGAACGGCTCGTCGAGCAGCAGCACCTCGGGCTCCAGCACCAGCGCGCGGGCAATCGAGACGCGCTGGCGCATGCCACCGGAGAGCTGCTTGGGACGCGCTGTCTCGAAACCTCGCAGCCCCACCAGTTCGATCAGGCGCACGATCGCCGCCTCGTCGACGGCGCGGCCGGCGATCCGGAACGGCAGGGCGATATTGTCGTGCACGCTGAGCCACGGCAGCAGCGCATGGTCCTGGAAGGCGACGCCCAGCGCATGCTGGGCCGAGACCAGCCCGGGCGCGGCGCCGTTGACGCTCACCGTGCCGCCGGTCGGCTGCTCGAGCGAGGCGACCAACCTCAGCAGGGTACTCTTGCCGCAGCCGCTGGGGCCCAGGATGGCCACGAACTCGCCTGGCGCGATCTGGAGGGACAGGTCTGAAAGCGCCAGAACGCCCTCGCTGCTACCGGCCAACGCAAAGCGCTTGCTGGCTTTGTCGATGGCGATGGCAGCGTTCATGCCGTCCCCTGCAGCGCGATGACTTTTGCTTCAGCCGTCGGCCCGGCTCGGGCACCGCTTCGCTGCGGGAGCCGGGCCGACGGCGCGATTCGAGTGAAAGTCATCGCGCTTTAGGCCGTCATCGCATCGAAGCGTTCCATCAGCCGGGGCAGCCGCTCAGCCAGCCGCCGGTCGATCTCCTCGCGATCGACGGTCAGGAGCTCGCGGTCCTTCATCACCACATGGCCGTCGATCACGACTGTGCGCACGTCCCTGCCGACCACGGTGTTGGCGGCGACGAAGTAGGGATCGTAGAGCGGCATGTGGTCGAGCTGGTTGCGGTCGACGAGCAGGATGTCGGCCTTCTTGCCGACCTCGAGGCTGCCGATATCCTTCTCGATGCCGAGTGCGCGGGCGCCACCGTTGGTGGCGACCTTCAGGAGTTCCTCGCTCGGCATGACGTTGCGATAGGACCACGGCGTGCCCATCACCGCCTGCTGGCCGACGCGCGCCATGTGCGCCACCTGGAAAATGTCCATGCTGCCCCACGACGCCGCACCATCGGTGCCGAGGCCAATATCGATGCCGCGCCGCCACATCTCGTGCAGGCGATGCGGGCCGATGGCGTAGTTGCCGAAGGCGCAGTGGCAGGCCGACGGCCTGTGCTTGACGTAGAGGTCCATCTCCTCGGCTGACAGCAGCACCGAGTGTGCGCAGTGCATGTAGTGGTTGAGTGCGCCGAGATCGCGCAGATACTCCGTCGGCCGCTTGCCAAATTTCTCCAACGAATAGTCGATCTCGTAGACACCTTCGCAGAGATGGGTGTGAATCTTGACGTCCAGAGTGCGCGCCGCCTCGGCCATGGCTTTGATCAGCTCGGGCGAGCAGACGATGATCTGACGCAACGATAGCCAGGCCTGCACACGATCGGTGCCGCCCTTGCTGCCTTTCCAGCGCTTCACCAGGGCGACGTTGCGGTCGTAGCACTGCTTGGTCGACGCGATCATGGTTTTGGGCACGCCTGCGCCTTGGTCCACCGTGTTGAGGGAAACGAAGCCCCGGATGCCGGTATCGATCGCCGCCCTTCCCATGGCGTCGGGATGCGGGCCGCCCGCTTCGGCAAAGCAGGTCGTGCCGACCGAGATCATGTTGGCGTAGCACAAGAGGCCACTCAGATAGACGTCCTCGTCCGTCAGCATGCCCTCGAACGGGATGTAGTAGTTGCGCCAAACCGGGATCTTGACCATCCGCCGCCGACCGAGCTCCGCGATCTTGCCGCGCAACAGCTGCTGGGCGGTGTGGACATGGGCATCGATCATGCCGGGCATGGCGATCTGATCCGAGCCGTCGATGGTGGATTTCGCCACGACCTGCCGCTTGGCGGTCGACGCCTTGCCGATCCAGACGATCTTGTTGCCTTTGACCGCCAGGGCGCCGTTGCGGATGTACTTGTTGGTGCCATCGACCGGAACGACGTCGCAGCCGTTCAACAGCAGGTCGGCCTTCAGGGGAGCTGCCATGATCAGCTCTTCTTGAGGGAAGCGTTCACTTCCTGCATCACCGTGAAGTCGGCGAGCTTGTCGACCTCCGGCAGCTTGTCGCGACCGGACGCCTTAGCGGCGGCATACATCGGGCCGGCGATGGTGTCGCGGTCGAGCGTCAGGAGCGGCGCGTCCGGCTTGGCCGGGTTCTTGAGCATGGCGAACTGCAGCTCGTTCTGGCGCGTCTGCTGCTTGAGATCGAGGCCGAGATCGGCGCCGTACTTCGAAACCGCGAGCTTGGCGGCCACGGCGGGATCCTTGAGGTTCTCCGTCCAGCCGCGCGTCAGTGCGCGCAGGAACTTCATCACCGTCGGCCGGTCGGATTGCAGATAGGCGCGAGTGACGAACACCAGGTTGGCAAAGGTCTTGTATCCCATGGAATCAAACGAGGTGAAGAAGAAGTCCTTGCCGCGCACCATGTTCATCTTCACTTCAAGCGTGACCGCCTGGTTGGTGCCGTAGGCGGTGTAGCCGTCACCCGCCTTGGAAAGCAGCGCCTCGGGCGAGAAGCCCGCCGGCACGAACTCCCAGGTCTTGGGCAGGTTATTCAGCGCCAAAGTGGCGTCGATCGCCGTGCGCTCGTTGGGGCCCTGCGCCAGAATCTTTTTGCCCACGATGTCGGCCGCCTTGAGGATCGGCTTGCCGGGCAGCGACAGGATTCCCAGCGGCGAGACGGGGAAGGTTCCGGCGACCAGCACGAAATCATTGCCACGGTTGACCGCGTCGAGATAGGGCAGCCAGGTGCCGTAGCCGAACTCGGCGCCGCCGGCCGCCACCGTCACCGGCGGCGGCGGAGCATTCGGTCCGCCCGGCAGGGTCTTCACCTCAAGGTCTTCTTCCGTGAAATAGCCTTTGTCCAGCGCCATCCAGATGCCGGCATATTCGACGTTGTTGATCCAGCCGAGTGCCACGCGAACGACCTTGGCCTGGGCCTGCGCACTGGGCGTGCCGATGGTTCCGGCCAGCGCGACGGCGCCGGTCGCGCGCATGAAATCCCTGCGTTGCATGAAATCCCTCCCCTGTTCCCAGCCACGGTACTCCCACCTGCAAGCCTCGGGCCAGTGGACGGCGGTGGAAGCCTTGCCGCCCCGCTGGCGCGAGGCCAGACTTGGCGCATGACCAGCGGTTTCCTCGAAGACGCCTCGTTCAACCATTCGCCCGCCTTCGGCGATGTCGACCTGTTCAGCGCCGACAAGCCGTTGAGCGACGCGGCGGCGCGCTACGGCCTCGATGTGAAGGCGCTCGCGGCCGCCGGCCGCGACTACGGCTCGGCCGAAACGCTCGATCTCGGCCGCATCGCCAACGAGAACCCGCCCAAGCTGCACACGGTGGACGCCAAGGGAAACCGCATCGACTTCGTCGAGTTCCATCCCGCCTATCACACCATGATGGAAAAGAGCATCGGCCACGGCATCCACGCCTCGGCGCATGACGGCAGCGACAAACAGGGTCCCATGACCACGCGCGCCGTGCGTCTCTATCTCGCCACGCAGGCCGAAAGCGGCCACCTCTGCCCCATCACCATGACGCACGCCTGCATCGGTGCGTTGCGCTCCGAACCGGCGTTGCTGGCGAAGTGGCTGCCCAAGATCCAGACGCGCACCTACGATCCTGCAGCAAAACCGTGGTTCAAGAAGCGCGGCGCCACGCTCGGCATGGGCATGACCGAGCGCCAGGGCGGCACCGACGTGCGCGCCAACATCACCGAAGCGAAGGCGCACGGCGATCATGTCGAGATCAGCGGCCACAAATGGTTCATGTCGGCGCCGATGTGCGATGCCTTCCTGGTGCTGGCGCAGGCCCAAAGTGGATCGAAAGGGGGCGGCCTCACCTGCTATCTGATGCCGCGCTACCGGCCCGACGGCAGCCAGAACGCCATCCGCTTCCAGCGGCTGAAGGACAAGCTCGGCAACAAATCGAACGCCTCCTCGGAAGTGGAATTCCATGGCGCCTGGGCCGAGCGGGTCGGGCCCGAAGGTGCGGGCGTGCGCACCATCATTGAAATGGTGAACCTCACGCGGCTCGACTGCGCCATCGCCTCGGCCGGCCAGATGCGCATTGCACTCAGCCAGGCGCTGCACCACATCCGCCACCGTTCGGTGTTCCAGAAGAAACTCGCCGACCAGCCGGCGATGCGCGCCGTCTCCGCCGATCTCGCGCTTGAACTCGAAGCGCAGGTGGCGCTGGTCTTTCGTCTGGCCCACGCCACCGACCATGCCGCGACCGACCCGCGCGAGGCGGCCTACGCCCGCCTGCTGACGCCGGCCGTAAAATTTTTGGTATGCAAGAGCACGCCGCAGGTGATCTACGAATCGCTCGAGTGCCTGGGCGGCAACGGCTACACCGAGGACCTGCCGCTGGCGCGCTACTACCGCGAGGCGCCGCTCAATGCGATCTGGGAAGGCTCGGGCAACGTCATGGCGCTCGACGTGCTGCGCGCCGCCGGACGGCACCCCGACGCCACCATGGACACGGTGTCCCGGCTGGTGCGCACCGCGTCGCAGGGCTTCAACGTGGGGCCGCTGGCGCTCGCGCTGGAAACGATCCTGAAGTCCGGCGAGGCCGAGAGGCGCGCCCGCTTCCTGTGCGAGGGTCTCGCCCGCATTGCCGCGCTGGCAGCGCTGGTCGAGGCGAAGTCGGACTTTGCGGCGCTCTACGGCGACACACGGCTCGGTGCCAATCACTTCAGCCAGTTCGGCACCGCCGATCTCGGTTCGGCCGAACCAGCCCTGATGGACCGCGCGCTGGCGGCGTGATTTAAGCCACGACGGAAATGGTGAACGACGCTTTCCTCTCGTCGCTGGATTGGGCGCTCCGCGGCGGTGCCGCGGCTCTGGTGCTGCTGCTTGCGGCCACGCTGCTGCGCGACTACCGCCACCTCGTCTCGGCGCGCCTGGGGGCGTTGTTTGCCTTGGGAACCGCCGCCTATGCGCTGAGTTCGGCCGCCGGCTTTCGCGGTCCTATCGGCTGGTGGATGATTCCCTTGCTGGCGCTGTCGGCCGGCAACAACGTCGTGTTCTGGGACTTCGCTGCTTCGCTGTTCGACGATGGCTTCCGGCTGCGCTGGTGGCATGTCGGCCTGTGGCTGCTGTTGGTCGTGGCCGGCACGGTTGAGTGCTTCATCTCGGGGCCGCGCCCGTCCGACGTTGCGAGGACGCTGGGCATTGCCCTCACCTTGAGTTCGTTCGGCTTCGCCGTCCTTGCGGTCGCCCAGACCCTGTCGACCTGGAGCGCCGACCTGGTCGAAAGCCGGCGCCGACTGCGGCTGTTCATCGTCGTGGCGTCGTCGCTCTATATCGGCGTGACGGCCTTCTCCCAGCTTGTCGGCACCTCGCGGTCAGCGCCCGCGGAGGCGAGCCTCGCGGGCGCCTGCGGCCTGCTGGTCATCATCGGCGCCATCGCCTGGTCGTTGCTGCGGGTCGGCAGCAGCCAGTCGCTTTTCCTGCCGGCGCAGGTTCGGGCGATCGCCGAACCTGCGGCGGAACGGCAGTCCGTCCCGGCGGATCAGGGACTTATAGCGGCGCTGGAGCGCCTGATGACGGTCGAACGCGCCTATCGGCAGGATGGATTAACCATCGGCGCGCTCGCGCAACGGCTGGAACTGCCGGAATACCGGCTGCGCCGGCTGATCAACCAGGCGCTGGGCTATCGGAATTTCAACAGCTTCCTCAATTATTACCGGATCATGGAGGCCAAGGCCGCACTTGCCGACGCCAGCCAAACCGAAGTGCCGGTGCTCACCATTGCCCTCGACACCGGATTCAGCTCGCTCGGCCCCTTCAATCGCGCCTTCAAGGCCGAAACGGGCATGACTCCCAGCGAATATCGAAGGCTGGGCGCGGCGAATTCAGGAATCGGCGAGCCGATTCCAAATTCGGCCAGCGCCAGTTCAAACCCGGCGAGAAGGATTTCACCGACTCCCTAGGATTGCGGCCTCACCGTCACCCAGGAGAGCCGCTCATGCATCGTTTCATCACCCTCATGTCGCTGGGCGCCGTCCCGCTGCTGCTGGCCGGCTGCGACAGGTTCGACCGCGCCGCCGGGGTTGCCGCCGGCTTCGCCAGCCACCAGCTCTGCTCGGCCACCTTCGTCAGCCAGGTCGAGCCCGAGGCCTTCTACCGCGAGGCCATCGCGCCGACGATGAAGCCGCTGGGCTTCCTGCTGAGCCACAAGGTCGACCGCGACAAGGCCGAGGTGACGACAAGCTTCGCCGGCCTGGCCGAAAGCCGCGCCATCTACCGCGGCGAGCTGGGTTGCCTGGTGGTGCAAGACCCGCTGCCCGCGGCGGAAAAGCGCGAGGCGCAGGCACCCGCGCCGGCGCTGCTGCCGCCGACCGCCGGCCCCCAGCCGGTCGAGCCGTCGAACCCGGGACTCAAGGCCGCGCTTGACCGCACCTTCGCCGAGAACGCCAGCCCGCCCTACCGCAACACCAAGGCGGTGGTGGTCGTCCACGACGGCAAGGTGATCGCCGAGCGCTATGCCCAAGGCTACGGCATCGACACGGAAGTGATCGGCTGGTCGGCCACCAAGTCGGTGACCAACGCGCTGATCGGCATCCTGGTGCGCCAGGGCAAGCTCTCGGTTAACGGCCCGGCCCCGATCCACGCGTGGTCCGATCCGAAAGACCCGCGTCACGCCATCACGATCGACAACCTCCTGCGCATGAACAGCGGCCTCGATATCGGCCAGTCCCTGACGGCGGATGCATCGACCGCGTTCGATCCCTCCGCCCGGATGGTCTTCAGCGAGCGCGACATGGCGGCCTTCGCCGAGCGCGTGCCGCTCAAGTTCGCGCCGGGCAGCGAGTGGAACTACACCAACGGCAACACGCTGCTGCTCTCCCGGCTGATCCGAGACAATGCCGGCGGCACGGCCGCCTCGACGCTCGACTTCGCCCATCGCGAACTGTTCGACAAGCTTGGCATGAAGCACGTCACGCTCGAATTCGACTCGGCGGACACGCTGATCGGCTCCAGCCATATGCTGGCCTCGGCGCGCGACTGGGCGCGCTTCGGCCTGCTCTATCTCGACGATGGTGTCGTCGGCGGCCAGCGCATCCTGCCCGCGGGCTGGGTCGACTATTCGGCGAAGCTCACTCCGTACAGCGAGGAGTACGGTTATGGAGCCGGCTTCTGGACCAACCGGGCCCAAAGTGGCGGCGCGCAGTACCGCGTCAAGGCGGGCATTCCGGCCGACGCCTTCATGGCGCGCGGCGCCTTCGGCCAGTATGTCATGATCGTCCCGTCGCAGAAACTGGTCGTGGCCCGCTTCGGCATGGCCTTCACGCGACACGAAGACATGGACGTCGTGGCCCGCCTCGTCTCCGATGTCATCGACACGCTGCAGTAGATCGGGTTCAATCATGACCCATGAAAAAGATCTTCACGGCCTGCCTCGGCACCGAGACCAACACCTTCGCGTCCATTCCGACCGGACATCAGCTCTTCGAGGAGACCTGTCTCTTCCGCAAGGCGAGCTACGGCAAGAACATCCCGATGTTCGGAGCACCCTTGGCAGTGTGGAAGCAGCGCGCCGACGCCAAGGGCTGGCAGACGGTCGAAAGCCTGTGCGCCTTCGCCATGCCGGCCGGCAGGACGGTGAAGAAGGTCTACGAGGCCTTCCGCGACGAGATCGTGTCCGACCTCAAGGCCGCCATGCCGGTCGACGCCGTGTTCCTCTCCATGCACGGCGCCATGGTGGCCGAGGGCTATGACGACTGCGAAAGCGACCTTTTGGCCCACGTCCGCCGGGTCGTCGGTCCTGACGTGCCGGTCGGCGTCGAGCTCGATCTCCACTGCAACATCGGCGCCGGCACCTTTCGCGACGCCACGGTGTTGGTGCTGTTCAAGGAATACCCGCATGTCGACGTGTCGGACCGCGCCGACGATCTGTTCACGGTGATGGAAGGTGCCATCGAGGGCCGCACCAAGCCCGTCATGGCCGCCTGGGACTGCCGCATGATCGGTGTGTTCCACACCACACGCCAGCCGATGCGCGGCTTCGTCGACAAGCTCTCGTCCATGGAAGGCAAGGATGGCGTGCTCTCCCTCTCGGTCGCCCACGGCTTTCCGTGGTCGGACATCAAGGAGATGAGCAGCAAGCTGATCGCCATCACCGACAACGACAAGGCCAAAGCCGAGAAGCTCGCGAAGGAACTCGGCCAGGAATTCTTCGCCATGCGAGCGGCCACGCAGCCGCCCTACGTCACGCTCGACGCCGCCATGGCCCGCATCTCCTCGCACAATCTGCCCAAGCCCATGGTGTTGGCCGACGTGTCGGACAATGCCGGCGGCGGGGCGGCCTCCGACTCGACCTTCATCCTGCAGGCGCTGCTCGACAAAAAGGTGAAGGACGCCGGCATCGCCATGTTCTGGGATCCCGGCGCGGTGAAGCTCGCCTTCGAAGTGGGCGAAGGCGCCGAATTGGATATTCGACTGGGCGGCAAGCTCGGCCCGCAATCTGGGCCGCCGATCGATGCCCGTGCCAGGGTGCTGAAGGTCGAGAAGGACGTGTTCATCCAGTTCGGCGGCAACCGCAAGGGCACCAACCCGATCGGCGACGCCGCGGCTTTACAGATCGAGGGCGTGACTGTGATCGTCAACACCAAGCGCAGCCAGTGCCACAGCCTCGACTGCTTCACCAAGTTGGGCGTCGATCCCTCGACCAAGAAGGTCGTGGTGGTGAAATCCATGCAGCACTTCCACGCCGCCTATGCACCGATCGCGTCGGAGGTGGTCTATGTCGCCGCCCCCGGCGCGCTGGTGCCGGACTGGTCGCTGCTGCCCTACACCAAGGCCGACAAGACGCAGTGGCCGTTCGTGGCCAACCCGCACGGCTGATTATCCAACCAAGAGAACATGATCATGCTGCACCGCCTGCTTCTCCCTGGTCTCGTGGCGCTGGCCGTGGCCACCACTGTGACCATCGATCCCGCTTTCGCCCAGACCTCACCCAACGGCGTCAAGGCAATCAACCCGCCGGGCGCGCCCAAGGCGGTCGGCGCCTGGGGCCTCGGCGTCCGGGCCGGCGACTTCGTCTTCCTGGCCGGCATGCAGGGGGTCGATCCCGCGACCGACAAATTGGAGAAGGACCCGGAGGCCCGCATCCGCCGCGCCTTCCTCAACATCAAGCTGCTGGCCGCCTCCGAAGGCGCCACCCTGCAGGATTGCGTGCGGGTCACGGTCTATCTCAGCGACCTGCATCGCTACGTGGGGATCGTCGACAAGGTCCAGGCCGAGCTGTGGGGCAAGCCGCCCTATCCGCCGCGCACCATGATGGAGATCCAGCGCCTCTTCGACGACGACATCGTCGAGATCGACACTGTCTTCTACGCGCCGCTGAAGAAATAGGAGGACTCGCGATGAAACTCGGCCTGTCGATTGGCTATTCCCGTGCGCAGCTCGAGATCCCGGTGAAGCTCGTGCAGCGCGCCGAGGAGCTGGGCTACGATTCGGTGTGGACGGCGGAAGCCTACGGCTCCGATGCGGTGACGCCGCTGGCCTACCTCGCCGCCCTCACCAAGCGCATCAAGCTCGGCACCGGCATCATGCAGCTCGCCGCCCGCACGCCGGCCAATGCCGCCATGTCGGCGGCGACGGTCGATGCCATGGCCGGCGGCGGCCGCTTCATCGCCGGGATCGGCGTGTCGGGCCCGCAGATCGTCGAAGGCTGGTACGGCCAGCCCTGGGGCAAGCCCTACTGGCGCATGCGCGATTACGTGGCGATCATGCGCAAGATCTTCCGCCGCGAAGGGCCGGTGACGCACGACGGCCGCGAGATCCCGCTGCCCTACACCGGGCCCGGCTCAGCGGGGTTGGCCAAGCCGCTGAAATCGATCCTGCACATGAACCCGGATATCCCGATCTACCTCGCGACCGGCAATGAATCGACGGTGAAGCTCACGGCCGAGATCGCCGACGGCTGGCTGCCGATGGGCTTCATCCCTGGCGCCATGGACGAATACCGGCCGTGGCTCGAGGCGGGCTTCCGCCGCGCCGGCAACGGCAAGGGCTTCAAGGACTTCGCCATCCAGGCGTCGGTGCATGTCGAGGTCGACAATGACGTGGCCGGCGCGCTGGCGCGGTTGAAGTCGGAGGTGGCACTCTATGTCGGCGGCATGGGCCACAAGACCAAGAACTTCCACAACGACATCATGGTGCGTCGCGGCTTCGGCGATGCCGCCGCGCGCATCCAAGAACTCTACCTGGCCGGCCGCAAGGACGAGGCCATCGCCGCCGTGCCCGACGACTGGGTCGACATGAAATCGCTGGTCGGCCCGCCGGCCCGCATCCGCCAGCGCTACCGTGCCTGGGAAGATAGTGGCGCCGATTCGCTCAGCGTCCGCTCGCGCCAGCCCGAGGCGATCGAGGTGATGGCCCAGGCGGCGCGGTTGAACTAATTCAGCCGATGATCTGGTAGTGCGCTTCCGTCGTCAGGCCGGTCTTGCCGTTGATCGGCAGGATGTCCTGCGGCCAGGCCGACATCGCCACGATGCAATCGAGCTCGGCGCGCAGCGTGACGAAGTCGCCCGGCTTGCTGGTCGGCGGATCGAATGAGAGGCCACCGCCCGGCGTCCAGGGAATGTTCATGAACAGGTTGAGCGGGCTCGGGCATTCCGGTGGCGTAAGGCCCAGCCCCTGCATCGCGGCAAAAAGGTTGTCGGTGCAGTTGTCGTGGTACTCCTTCACGCCCAGCAGGATGTAACGCTCGCTGTCGCAGGCGGCCATCAGAGTGTCATGGGCGCCCAGGCTCGAATCCTCGGTCATGGTGAGAATCTTGCGGCGGCGGTTGGTGTAGAGCCCGTCGCCCGGCCGCGGCACCAACTTGGTCAGCGTGGCGCGGGTGTGCTCCATGGACATGAACTCGGTCAGCATGCCGGCGGTGAAAGCCCAGGTGTCGACGACCTGCGCGCCATGAGTGTTGATGATGCGGATCGACTGGCCCTGCTTGAGGTACGTGGCCTTGCCACGGCGAGCGGGGACGGTTTCCATGGAGGTTGTCCTTGAAGGGTGTCAGGGAGAGAGCGACACAAGACCTGCTTGATTCGTGCAATAAAGGTGCCACCGTTTCCGCCAATTCTGCCAGCCCAATCCGGGGCAAGGAGAAAGCAATGGAGCAGATCGACTGGCGCGCCGCCGCCGCCGCTCGCGGCCTCAAGGTCACTGATCTCCACGAGCATGTCGGCACGGGCATCGAGGGCATCGATCTCGGTGACGACCACAATGCCGAGATGGTTGCAATCATCCGCGCCGCCTGCGTCGAGCGCACGCTGTTGCTGTTCCGCGGCCAGAACAAGCTGTCACCCACCGGCTATCTCGGTTTCGCCAACCGCTTCGGCGGCCGGCCCGACCTCCATTCACTGCGGCACTATTGCCTGCCAGACCACCACGAGATCTTCGTCGTCGGCAATGTACACGATGCCGTGGCGCCGCAGCGCACCAGTAAGGAGACCAACGCTCCGCAGCCCACCGGCTCACCGCGCGTCGGGCTGAACTGGCACACCGACCACTACCACTTGCCCGAGCCCGGCCTGTTCACTTACCTGCACGCCATCCAGGTGCCGCCGGGCCAAGGCGACACGCGCTACGCCAACGGCATCGCCGCCTACGAGGCCTTGCCGGATGCGATGCGCTCGAAGATCGACGGCATGAAAGTGCTACACAGCCGCGCGTTGCTCTTCCGCAATCTCTTTCCCGAGGCGAGCAAGGAGGAGATGGAAGCCGAGCGCAAGAAGATCCCCGATGTCATCCATCCACTGGTCCGCACCCACCCGGAAATCAAGAAGCGCGGACTCTATCTCGGCGGCGAATGGGGCTCGCGCATCGACGGCATCGACGAGGCCGAGGCGCAGGATCTCTACAGCGAGCTGCTGCAGCACATGATCCAGGCCCGCTTCGCCTACCGCCATCGCTGGCAGCCGGGCGACGTGCTAATGTCGGACAACCGCTGTTCGATGCATCGCGCCAGCGAATGGGACGAAGCAAACTACGTCCGCCGGCTCCATCGCATCATCATGATCGACAGCCAAGCGCCGTTCTGACGGCGCGCGGGCCAAGCGCCGCTCTGACGGCGCGCGGGCCAAGCGCCGCTCTGACGGCCTGGGCGCCAATCGGCGGCTTTCCGTCGCGGTCACTGCTGTGCAACAGTGCCGCCCCAATGAAGCCCAAGGCCTCCCGCACCGGCCGCCCCCCGCGGCAGCGCGTCAACGATCCAGAAGGGACGAAACGCAACATCGTCGATGTCGCGACCCGGGAATTCGCCAGCAAGGGCCTGAGCGGCGCACGCGTCGATGCCATCGCTGCCCGCACAAAAACCAGCAAACGGATGATCTACTACTATTTCGGCAGCAAAGAGGGGCTCTACATCGCCGTCCTCGAGGCGGCATACCGGTCGATCCGCGACATCGAGGTCTCGCTCGATCTCGCCCACCAGCCGCCCGAAGCAGCGCTGCGCGCGCTGGTGGCCTTCACCTTCGACTACCAGAACGCCCATCCCGAGTTCGCGCGCCTGGTCATGAACGAGAACATCCTGAACGCCGCCTATCTGGCGCGTTCCAAGGCGATCCGTCCGCTGAACAATGTCGCGATCGACGTGCTGCGCGACCTGCTGGCGCGCGGCCAGCGGGCCGGCGTCTTCCGGCGCGACATCGAACCGATCGAGCTTCATATGTCGATCAGCGCGCTCTGCGTCTTCAACGTCGCCAACCGCGCGACCTTTTCTACGATCTTCAAGCGCGACATGGCCTCGCCCAGGGCGCTGACCGCGCGGCGCGCCCAGGTCGTCGACATCATCCTGCGCAGCGTGAAGGCCTGAATGGGGGTTTTGCCGGTCGCGTTGACAAACTAACCAGTTCGTACAATCGTCTTCGGAACGGTCTCTCGGGAGGAGGCGGACATGCGAAGCGTGCTCGTGGGCCTGATCGGCGCCAACATCCAGAAGTCGCTGTCGCCGGCGCTGTTCGACGACGTCTGCGCCGCCGCCGGCCTCAGCGGCCACTACCATCTGATGGACGTCGACCTGCTTCCCGGCCGTCGCCTGGAGGATCTGCTCGCCGCCGCCCGCACGGCGGGCTTCGCCGGCGTGAACGTCACCTACCCCTTCAAGGAAGCCGTGCCGGCACTGCTCGACGAGGTCTCGGCGGAGGCCCGGCAGATCGGGGCAGTCAACACGGTCGCGATCGGCCGCGACGGCGCCACCACGGGCTACAACACCGACCGCATCGGTTTCCGGCGCGGCTTCGAGGAGAAGCTGGGACGGGAGTCGGTTGCCGGCAAGACGGCCGTTCTGGTGGGTGCGGGCGGCGCCGGACGCGCCGTGGCCTTCGCGCTGTTCGATCTCGGGTTGGAGACCTTGCTGGTGCGCGACAAGAACGCCACGCAGGCGGCAGGCCTTGCCGCCGCACTCGCGACCCAGTTCGGAGCGGGCCGCTGCCGTGTCGAGATCGACCCCGTGGCGGCGCTGTCGGGCGCGTCGGGGCTGGTCAACGCCACGCCCGTCGGGATGACGGGAATTCCCGGTCTGCCGATCGCCACCAGCTCGATCCAGGCTCATCACTGGGTGGCCGACGTCATCTACAGCCCGCTCGAAACCGATCTTCTCAAGGCCGCCCGGACCCGTGGCGCACGAACCATGGGCGGCGCCGGCATGTGCGTGCATCAGGCGGCCGAAGCCTTCCGGCTGTTCACCGGCGTCACGCCCGACGTCGGGCGCATGCATGGCGCGTTCGCCAAGGCGGCGGCGCGGCGCGACCGCCTGGCCGCCGCGGCCGACTGAGGAAGCGAACGCCATGAACTACAAGCTCGATTTCACGCCCATCGTCGACGGACTGCCGATCCTGCTGGGGGGATGTCTCGGCACGCTTGGCCTGGCGCTGGGCGGCATGGTGCTCGCCATCGTGATTGGGATCGGCGGCGTCGTGCTGCGCAATTCTCGTATCCGCGCGCTCAGGTGGGCGGTCGTGGGTTTTGTCGAATTGATCCGCAACACGCCGTTCCTGGTGCAGATCTATTTCATCTTCTTCGCCCTGCCGCTGGCCGGTATCCGGCTCGACCCGACACCGACGGCGATCATCGCGCTCGGCATCAACGGCGGGGCCTATGCCATCGAGATCATCCGCGGCGGCGTCCAGGCCATCGGCAAGGGCCAGATCGAAGCCGGGCTGGCGCTTGCCCTGCACAGGATGCAGGTGTTCCGCCTGATCGTGCTCAAGCCCGCACTGCGCTCGATTTACCCGTCGCTGGTCAGCCAGTTCATCCTGCTCACGCTGACGACCAGCGTCGCCTCGGCCGTCTCGGCCTACGAGCTCACCTCGGTCGCCCAGACCATCGAGTCCAATTCGTTCCGCAGCTTCGAGGTCTACGGCACGGTGACGGTGTTCTACTTCGCCATGTCATGGCTGCTGATGCGCATGTTCGGGCTCATCCACGCCCACTACCTCAGCTATCCGCTGAAATAGCCACACCATGGGCCTCCCTCAATTCCTCTTTCTCATCGAGGGCCTGAAATGGACGCTTGCCCTGGTGGCCATCGCCTTCGTCGGCGGGACGGTCGCGGGCCTCTCGGTCGCCCTGGCGCGCACGTCGGGCATCCGCGTGCTGGAGCGGGCGACGGCAGGCTACATCGCCCTGTTCCAAGGCACGCCGCTCCTGATGCAGCTCTTCGTGGTCTATTACGGCCTGGCCCTCGCTGGCCTCAGGCTCGACGCCTGGGTCGCCGTCGCGGCTGGCTTCACGCTGCATGCCAGCGCCTATCTGGGCGAGATCTGGCGCGGCTCGATCGAGGCCGTTCCGTGGGGCCAGATCGAGGCCGCGCGGGCGCTCAACCTGCGCTACCTCGTGCGCATGAGGCATGTCGTGATGCCGCAGGCGCTGCGCATCTCGATGCCCGCCACCATCGGCTTCCTGGTCCAGCTGCTCAAGGGCACGTCGCTTGCCGCCATCGTCGGCTTCACCGAGCTGACCCGCGCCGGAAGCATCGTATCGAACCAGATTTTCGAGCCGCTCACCGTCTTCGCGATCGTGGGTGCGCTCTATTTCGCCCTGTGCTGGCCGCTATCGATCTGGGGCACGCGGATCGAGCGCCGACTGGCCACCGCCACGAGATGAAAGACAAGCATCAACCAAGGAGGAAATCATGATCAATCGTCGTCACCTGTTGCTGGGCACCACCGCCCTGCTCGCCACGCCTTCGCTCGTGAGACCCGCACTGGCCATCACGCCCGCCGAGATCAAGGCCAAAGGCAAGCTGGTCGTCGGCATCCAGGGTGACAATCCGCCCTGGGGATTCGTCAACACCAGCGGTAAGCAGGAAGGCTTCGACGCCGATATCGGCGAACTCTTCGCCAAGGAGCTGGGCGTGCCGGTCGAGTTCGTGCCGCTGGCCGTGGCCAACCGTATCCCTGCGCTGACCGCCGGCCGTGTCGACATCCTGTTCGCCACCATGGCGATGCTGCCCGATCGCGCCAAGGCCGTGCAGTACAGCGAACCCTACGTTGCCAACATCATCTCGCTGGTCGCGCCCAAGTCGACGGTGGTGAAGACCAATGCCGACATGGGCAAGCTCACGATCGGCGTGCCACGCTCCAGCGTGCAGGACACGCAGATCACCAAGAACGCGCCGGAGGGCACCGTCATCCGCCGCTTCGACGACGATGCGGCCACGATCCAGGCGCTGATCTCGGGACAGGTCCAGGCCGTCGGCGGCAACATGTTCTATGTCCAGCGCCTGAACACCGCCAAGCCCGACACCTACGAGGACAAGCTCGAGTTCACGCGCCTTTACAATGGCGCCTGCACGCGCTTGGGCGAGAAGGAGATTAACGTCGCGGTCAACGCCTTCATCGACAAGATCAAGGCCAACGGCGAGCTGGCGAAGGCCTACCAGAAATGGATGAAGCTCAGCCCGCCGACCTTCCCGGCGAGCGTCGAAGGCGTTCCCTTTACGGTCGGCTGAGCGTGACGAAGCCCCTCGGCATCGCCCACTTCATCGCCCTCGACATGGGGCCCCTGCCCTTCGTCGAGATGGCCGCGCGGATCGGCTATGCCGCGGTCGGGCTTCGGCTCCATCCCGCCTTCCCGGGTTCGCCATTCTACGAGATCCCGCCGGGCAGCCCACTCATGCGTTCGATGCTGGGCGCCCTCAAGGCCTGCGGTGTCACGGTGTATGACATCGAGTTCGTGGTCATCAATGCTGCCTTCGATCCGATTGGGCTCAAACCGGTACTGGATAGCGCCGCCGGTTTGGGCGCCAAGCGGCTCAGCGTCTGCGGCGACGATCCCGAGCAGGCGAGACTCGTCGACAAGTTCGCCGCCGTCTGCGATCTCGCGGCATCGGCGGGCATGGGCGTCGATATCGAAAACATGCCCTGGCGCCGGATCGGCACGCTGCAGGCGGCCGTCGACTTGGTGCAGCGCGCCGGCCGATCGAACGCTGGCGTCCTGGTCGACGCCCTGCACGTATCGCGCTCGGGTGGTGATCCGGAGGATTTGCGCGCCTTGCCGCGCCATGTGATCCGCAGCGCCCAGCTCTGCGATGCATCGGCGGTGCGGCCGACGACGACCGAAGAGCTCATCAAGGAAGCACGCGGCGGTCGTCTGCTGCCCGGCGAGGGCAGCCTGCCGCTCGGCCGACTGCTCGCCGAGTTGCCGGATCATGCCGTCCTGTCGGTCGAGGTCCCCAACCCGGGGCTGCCGCCCGAGATCCATGCACAGCGCGCGTTCGATGCAACGCGGCGGCTCCTGTCGAGCGTAGCGGGGGCCCGATGATCCTCAAGAATCAGGAAGACGTCACCAGGGACGCGCTGGCGATGATGGCACGAACGACCGATCCACGCCTGCGCGAGATCATGGTTTCACTGGTCAAGCACCTGCACGGCTTCATCCGCGACGTTGCCCTGACCGAGGCGGAGTTCCGCGCGGCAACAGCCATCGTCAACGAGATCGGCAAGCTCACCTCGGACACGCATAATGAGGCGGTGCTGATGGCCGGATCGCTGGGTGTGTCCTCGCTCGTCTGCGTGCTGAACAACGGCGACAACGGCAACAGCGAAACGTCGCAATCCCTCCTGGGACCGTTCTGGCGTCTTCATTCGCCCAGGGTCGAGCACGGCGGCACCATCGTGCGATCCGACACGCCGGGCGCGCCGCTGGAGGTCACTGGCCGCGTTGTGGACGATGGCGGCAAACCGATCGCCGCCGCCGACGTCGATGTCTGGCACGCCTCGCCGGTGGGACTCTACGAGAACCAGGACCCCGGCCAGGCCGACATGAATCTGCGCGGCAAATTCACGACTGACACTGACGGCCGTTTCCGGTTCCGCACCGTCAGGATGGTGGGCTACCCCATTCCGACCGATGGCGTGGTGGGACGGCTCCTCGCGGCACAGCAAAGACATCCCTACAGGCCGGCACATCTGCACACCCTGATCGTCAAGCCGGGCTACAAGGTGCTGATCTCCCAGGTTTACGACCCGGCCGATCCTCACATCGACAGCGACGTGCAGTTCGGCGTCACCAAGGCGCTCCTTGGGGCCTTTGTGTGCCACGATGAACCCCACCCGACAAGCAGCACACCGTGGTACTCGCTCGACCACACCTACGTGATGGAGCGCGGCGAGGCGGTGCTGCCAAGGCCGCCAATCAAGTAGAGGAGGAAGCAATGCGACTCACTACCTATCGTGTCCTCGCCGCACTTCTTGCCGGGTTGGCCGCGACCAGCGCTCAACCGATCGCCAGCGCGCTGGCTCAGGGACGCATCGAAGGCGCGCCGGTCGCCGTCGACGGCGGCGCCGTGACCGGCAAATGGACCGCCAACGCCCGCGTCCGCGCCTGGCTCGGCATTCCCTTCGCCGCTCCGCCGCTGGGCGAGCTCCGCTGGAAGCCGCCTCAGCCGGCGACGCCGTGGCAGGGCGTGCGCGCCGCCACGTCGTTCGGGCCGCAATGCCTGCAGGGCGGCGGCTCGCCCAAGTCGGTCTACTTCGAATATTCCGGCGGCGACCTGCCGATGAGTGAGGATTGTCTGTCGCTCAACGTCTGGGCGCCGGCGGGGCCGGCCAAGGACCTGCCGGTGATGGTCTGGATCTACGGCGGCGGCTTCCAGGTCGGGTCGTCGTCGCGCCCGACCTTCAACGGCACGGGCCTCGCCGAGCGCGGCGTGATCGTCGTGTCCATGAACTACCGTGTCGGCGCGTTGGGCTTCCTGGCCCATCCCGAACTCAGCGCCGAATCCGCCAAGCACGCCTCGGGCAACTACGGCCTGCTCGACCAGGTGGCAGCATTGCAATGGATTAAACGCAACATCCGCGCCTTCGGCGGCAATCCCGACAACGTCACCATCTGGGGCCAGTCGGCCGGCGCCTCGAGCGTCGTGCACCTGATGGCCTCGCCGCTGGCGCGCGGGCTGTTCCAGCGTGCCGCGGCCGAGAGCACGGCCCTGCCGGCGCGAATGGCGCCGCTCGCCGAAGCGGAAGCCCTCGGCAAGGCCCTTGCCCAGAAGCTCGGCTCCGCCACGCTGGCCGAGCTCCGTGCCAAGTCCGGCCAGGAGATCCTCGACGCCAAGACGGCGATGTTCCCGATTGCCGACGGCTGGTTCCTGCCGGCCGACACCTACACGTTGTTCCGCGAAGGCAAGGAGGCGCCGGTGCCCTTCCTGACCGGTTGGAACAGGAACGAGGGCGCCACCTTCCCGCACGCGGCTTCTCTCGCCGCGCACGCGAAGGCGATCGGTGACAAATTCGGCAAGGACGCCGAGCGCGTGTCCAAGCTCTATGCGGCGTCGGACGACATAGCGGCGAGAAACGCCAGCAAGAACCTCTTCCGCGATTCGACCTTCGCCTGGGGCACCTGGACCAGCGCGCGGCTGCACGCCAGGCACGGCCAGCCGACCTATCTCTACTTCTTCGATCACGCCCAGCCGCTCGCCACCGACCAGACCTATTCGGAGGTCGAGACGCCCGACAAGCTCGGCACCTTCCACAGTTCGGAGTATCCCTACATCTTCGGCACGCTCGACGTGCTGTCGCGCGCCTGGACGGCCGCCGACACAGCTCTTTCGGTCCGCTTGCAGGCCTACTGGACAGCGTTTGCCAAGAGCGGCAACCCCAACGGCAACGGCTTGCCGCAATGGCCGAAGTTCGACGCCGGCGGGGCCATGACCATGCAGCTCGGCGATCGCACCGGGCCGGCCGAGATCCCACACCTCGCGACCCTGCGTTTCTTCGACGAATGGATGCAGCGCGGCCAGTGACGGACCCGTGACGGAGACGCCAAACCGGAGGTGACGGCTATGAAGACCTCGATCGCGACGGTTTCCCTAAGTGGCGGGCTCGGCGAAAAGCTTGAGGCGATCGCGGCGGCACGGTTCGATGCCGTCGAGATCTTCGAGAACGACCTCGTCACCTTCAACGGCACGCCCTCCGATGTCCGGCGGGCTTGCGCGGACTTGGGCCTCGAAATCGTCACCCTCCAGCCGTTTCGCGATTTCGAGGGCATGCCTGACAACCAGCGCGCCCGTGTCTTCGCCCGCGCCGAGCGCAAGTTCGAGGTCATGAAGGAACTCGGCTGCGATCTCCTGATGATCTGCAGCAATGTCTCGCCTGACGCGCTGGGTGGCATCGACCGGGCCGCCGCCGACCTGCGCGAGCTGGGCGAGCGGGCGGCCAAGCACGGCATGCGGGTGGCCTTCGAAGCACTCGCCTGGGGCCGTCACATCAACGATTACCGCGACGCCTGGGAGGCGGTGCGCCGCGCCGACCACCCCGCCGTAGGGCTGGTGCTCGACACCTTCCATATCCTCGCGCGCAAGACCGACCTCGGCGCCATCCGCGCCATCCCGCGCGACCGCATCTTCCTGGTCCAGGTGGCCGATGCTCCGGTGCTGCAGATGGATTACCTGTCGTGGAGCCGCCACTACCGCAACTTCCCGGGACAGGGCGAGCTGCCGCTGCTCGACTTCATGGAGGCGCTGGCGGCGACCGGCTACGACGGTCCGCTGTCGCTCGAAATCTTCAACGATCAGTTCCGTGCCGGCTCGGCCCGCAGCGTCGCGGTCGACGGCCAGCGCTCGCTGCGCTTCATGCTCGACCAGTTGAGCGCCAAGACAGGCGTGCCGCCGCCCATACTGCCGCCGCGATCAACGGCGCTCGGAACATCCTTCATCGAGTTCGCCCTCGACGATACCAGCGCGCCGGAGTTCGAGCGGCTGCTGTCGGCGCTGGGCTTCCGCCGCGCTGGCCTGCACAAATCGAAAGCCGTCACGCGCTGGCGCCAGGGCGACATCAATCTCGTGATCAACCGTGAGAAAGAAGGCTTCGCTTACTCGTTCCACCTTACGCATGGCGCGGGCGTCTGCGCCCTCGGGCTGAAGGTCGATAACGCAGCGGCCACCTTCGAGCGCGCCAAGCTGCTGCTCGACCAGCCCTTCCGCCAGCCCGTCGGGCCCGGCGAACTCGACATTCCGGCGGTGCGCGGCGTCGGCGGCAGCCTGGTCTATTTCCTCGACGAGACCAGCGAACTCAGCCGCGTCTGGGACATCGAGTTCGACGACACCGGCGAGGACGGCACGAACGCCGCGGGCCTCCTCCGAATCGACCACATCTCTCAGTCGATGCACTACGAGGAAATGCTCACCTGGTTGCTGTTCTATACCTCGCTGCTCAATCTCCGGAAGATCGCGCCGCAGGACGTGGCCGACCCCGGCGGCCTCGTGACCAGCCAGGTGATCGAAGCGCCGGGCGGCGGACTTCGCCTCGTGCTCAACGCCTCGCAAAGCCAGCGCACGCAGTCCTCGCGCTTCCTGGCCGAGCTGTTCGGCTCGGGCGTCCAGCACATCGCCTTCGCGACCGACGACATGTTCAAGACGCTCGCACGCCTGAAGCAAAGCGGCGTGCGGCTGCTCGACATCCCCGAGAACTATTACGACGATCTCGAAGCCAAGATGGACCTGGCGCCAGAGCGGCTCGAGGAGCTCAGGGCGAACAACGTGCTCTACGACCGCGACGGCGACGCCGAGTATCTGCAGGTCTATACTCAGACCTTCGATCAGCGTTTTTTCTTCGAGATCGTCGAGCGACGGCATTACCGCGGCTATGGTGCGGCCAACGCGTCGGTCAGGCTTGCCGCGCAGGCGAGACTCGCGGTGGACTAGGAATCCGCCCCTCTCAAAAACCCGATATTTCAGGGCGTTTACAGGACCGAGACTCATTGGTATGGTCCGCCGCGTCGCGGCCGGGAATGGCCGTTTTGTCGTCTAAAATCAACGACTTAACGATGTCCCGCCCGGCGCCAGGGGTCGCGATATGAAGATTCTCACCGGCAACAGCAATCGACCGCTGGCGGAAGCGATCTCCGCCAAGCTCTCCTTGCCGCTGGTGAAAGCCAATATCCGCCGCTTCTCCGACAACGAAATCTTCGTCGAGATCCTGGAGAACGTGCGCGGCGAGGACATGTTCGTCCTGCAATCGACCAGCTTCCCGGCCAACGACCATCTGATGGAACTGCTGATCACCATCGATGCGCTGCGCCGCAGTTCGGCGCGTCGCATCACCGCGGTGATGCCCTACTACGGCTATGCCCGCCAGGACCGCAAGACCGGCTCGCGCACGCCCATTACGGCCAAGCTGGTGGCGAACCTGATCACCCATGCCGGCGCCGACCGCGTGCTGACGCTCGACCTGCACGCCGCCCAGATCCAGGGCTTCTTCGACATTCCGCTCGACAACCTCTTTGCCGGTCCGGTGTTCTCCAAGGACATCCAGGAGACGCTGAAGAATCGCAACCTCACCGTGGTGTCGCCCGACACCGGCGGCGTGGTGCGCGCCCGCGCCATCGCCAAGCGCATCGACGCCGACCTCGCCATCATCGACAAGCGCCGCGAGGCGGCGGGCGTCAGCGAAGTCATGAACGTGATCGGAGACGTCAAGAACGCCGACTGCATCCTGATCGACGACATCGTCGACTCGGCCGGAACGCTGTGCAATGCCGCCGTGGCGCTCATGGACCAGGGCGCCAAGTCGGTGTCGGCCTATGTCACGCATGGCGTGCTGTCGGGCGGCGCGGTGGCCCGCGTCGCGGCCTCTCCGATGGAAAAGCTGGTGATCACCGATTCGATCCAACCCACCCAAGCGGTGCGGGTGTCGCCCAACGTGCGGCCGCTCAGCATCGCGCCGCTGATGGCGGAAGCCATAAAGCGCATTTCCGACGAATCGTCGGTGTCCAGTTTGTTTGATTGAGGCTATTGGAGATCCGGCGATTGGCACCCCTGGAGGCCACGCCGCGAGTGAGAGAGAGCAAAGAGCAACACATAGGAGAAGTAAGATGGCAGAGACGACCAAAGTTCTCGCGAAGATGCGGGATCGGGCCGGCAAAGGGGGCGCCCGTTCCAGCCGTCGCGATGGACTGATTCCCGCCGTGATCTACGGCGACAAGCAGCCGCCCGTCATGATCGCGGTCGAGCCCGATTCGATCAAACGTGAGCTGCACAAGGAGGGCTACTTCAACCACCGCCTGCAGATCGACGTCGAGGGCACGGCCTATGCCGTCCTGCCGCGCGACGTGCAGACGGACCCGGTGACGGACAAGCCGCTCCATCTCGACTTCCTGCGCATCGGCCCTGAGTCGGTCATCACCGTGCAGGTGCCGGTCCACTTCAAGAACGAAGCCAATGCTCCTGGCATCAAGCGCGGTGGCGTGCTCAACATCGTGCTGCACGAGATCACCGTGCGCACCAAGGCCGACGCGATCCCGGACTATTTCGACGTCGACCTGACCGGCCTCGAGATCGGCCACTCCATCCATCTGTCGACGCTCAAGGTCCCCGAGGGCGTGCGGGTGGTGAGCCGCGACAAGAACGCGACCGTGGCCTCGATCGCCGCCCCGACCGTGGTGCGCGAAGCGGCGGCCCAGGCGGCGGCCGATGCGGCCGCGGCGGCAGCGGCTCCGGCTCCTGTCGAAGGCGCGGCAGCTCCCGCGGCAGGCGCTCCTGGTGCGCCTGGTGCTGCTCCGGCGGCGACGGGTGCAGCTCCTGCAGCAGGCGCCGCCGCGGCGGTTCCGGCGGCGGGCGGCAAAGCTCCGGCGGCCGGCGGCAAGGCTCCGGCTGGCGGCGGCAAGGCGCCGGCTCCGGCGAAGAAGTAAGGACGAGTTGCTTCTGCTGGTCGGCCTCGGCAATCCCGGGCCGCGCTATGCGGGGCACCGGCACAACGTTGGATTCATGGCGGTGGACGAGATCGTCCGCCGCCGTGTTTTCTCACCGTGGCGGGCACGCTTCAACGGCGAGGTGGCGGAAGGCCATCTCGGCGGCGAGCGCACCCTGGTGCTGAAGCCCATGACCTTCATGAACGAGTCGAGCAAGGCGGTGGGCGAGGCGGTGCGGTTCCTGAAGGTGCCGCTCGACCGCATGGTCGTGTTCCACGATGAGCTNNCCGGCGGTCACAACGGCTTGCGCGACATCGACGCCCATCTCGGTAACGATTATCGCCGGGTGCGCATCGGCATCGGCCATCCCGGCCACAAGGACCTGGTGCTGCACTGGGTGCTGCGCGACTTCGAGCCGGACGAGCGTGATTCGAAGGACGGCTGGCTGCCGAAGGTTCTGGGCGCGCTTGCCGAAGAATCGGCACTGCTCGCGGAAGGCGGCGCCAAGGCGGACGAACGCTACATGAGCCGGGTGGCCCACCTCGCACCCGTGCCGAAAGAGTCGAAAGAGTAGGAAATGGGTTTCAATTGCGGAATCGTCGGCCTGCCCAATGTCGGCAAGTCGACCCTGTTCAATGCGCTTACCGCCACGCAGGCAGCGCAGGCAGCCAACTATCCGTTCTGCACCATCGAACCCAACATCGGCCGCGTCGCCGTGCCCGATCCGCGCCTCGACAGACTGTGCGCCATCGCGGGCTCAGCCAAGATCATCGCCACCCAGCTCGAGTTCGTCGACATCGCGGGCCTCGTCAAAGGCGCCAGCAAGGGCGAGGGGCTGGGCAACCAGTTCCTCGGCACCATCCGCGAGGTCGACGCCATCGCCCATGTGCTGCGCTGCTTCGAGGACGGCGACGTCACGCACGTCCAGGGCAGCGTCGATCCGGTGCGCGACGCCGAGATCGTCGAGACTGAGCTGATGCTGGCCGACCTCGACTCACTGGAAAAGCGCCTGCCAGCGCTCGAGAAGCGCGCCAAGGGCGGCGACAAGGAAGCAGCCACCGAGGGGCCGCTGGTCAAGCAGGCGCTTGACCTGTTGCGCGAGGGCAAGCCCGCCCGCGACGCCGTGCTGACGGCCGAGGAACGGCCCGTCTTCAATCGCCTGCAGCTCATCACCGCCAAGCCGATGATGTATGTGCTGAACGTCGACGAGGCCTCGGCCGCCTCAGGCAACGACCACAGCGCCAAGGCCCAGGCCTTCGCCAAGAGCCGTGGCATGCTGTCGGTGGTGATCTCGGCCGCCATCGAGGCCGAAGTGGCGCAGCTAGCGCCCGAGGACCAAGCCGAGTATCTGTCGTCGCTCGGGCTCAAGGAAACCGGCCTCGCGCGGGTCGTGCGCGCGGGCTACCAGCTGCTCGACCTGGTGACGTTTTTCACCGTCGGTCCGAAGGAAGCGCGCGCCTGGACGGTGCGCCGCGAGGCCCGCGCGCCCGAGGCGGCCGGCGTCATCCATACCGACTTCGAGAAGGGCTTTATCCGCGCCGAGACCATTGCCTACGACGACTACGTCTCGCTGAACGGCGAATCAGGCGCGCGCGACGCCGGCAAGCTCCGCCTCGAAGGCAAGGACTACGCCGTCAAGGACGGCGACGTCTTTCACTTCAGGTTCAACGTATAGACGAGGCCCACGACCGCACAGGCGAGCAGGAAAGACAGGCCTTTCCAGAACAGCACCGGATTGCGCTCGAGCAGCGGCGCGGTCGATGATCTCAGGAAGCTTTCGTTGGGGTGCCGGAGATCGAACACGAACTCCGACAACTCCTCATAGCGCTTGCGCGGGTCTGGGTGCACGGCCTTCCTGATTACCCCGTCGATCCACACCGGAATCTCGCGGTCGTTGTCGAGCGCGGAGGCGTAGGCCGTGTTTCTCTGCTGCGATCGCGTCCGCGCCTTCGCCATCTCCGCGCCATAGGGCAATCTCCCCGTCAGCATCTGGTAGGTGATCACGCCGAGCGAGAACAGGTCGGAGCGCGGCGTGCCGCCCTCGCCCAGGAAATATTCCGGTGCGCTGTATTGCACGGTGCCCGGAACGGGGTTGCCGTCGCCAGACCGTTCCGCCTCGGCTACTCCGGCGACCTGGGTGGAGCCGAAGTCGATGATCTTCAGCGTCCCGGTCTTGTCGATCATGATGTTCTCGGGCCGCAAATCCCGATGCAGCATTTCCATGCGGTGGAACGCGCGCAAACCCCGCGCGATCTGCTCGACGATTCCCCGGACGGTCTCCAGGTCGGGCCGGGGATGGTCGATCATCCATTGGCTGAGCGTCTGCCCGTCGACGAATTCCGTGACGACATAGGCGTAGTTGGGCTTGCGCGACTGCAGGCGCGGCCTCAGGACATTGGCGCTGTCGATGCGCCGCGCGATCCACTCCTCCATCATGAACTGCCTGAGATAGGCACGGTCGCCGCGCAGGTCGATCGAGGGGATCTTGATGACGACGACGTCCTCGGTGTCGGTATCGACAGCCAAGTAGACGTGGCTGCGGTTGCTGCCGTGGATTTGCCGGACGATCCGGTAGCCGTCGAAGACCATGCGCGCTTCCAGGAGCGGCGGCAGCGGCAGGTCGGACGCCTGGCCGAAAACCTCGCCCGCCTCGCCGTCAGGCAATTCGTCGACCCTGACGATCTGGACCGTGAGATTGTCCGGACTGCCCTGATCGTAGGCTTCCGCGACGATCGCCTTCGCGGCGCCGTCGAGGTCTTTAGCGTGCTCGCCGATCGCGGCAGCGACGGTCCGCGGATCGAGATGTTCGCAGACGCCGTCGGTTGCCTGGATGAAGACATCGCCCTTCTCGAGCTGAACCGTCCGATAGTCGATCTCGACCTGGGGTTGACCGGCGACGCGCCCGGCTCACCGCGGCAGGCTCACCCAAGCCCGCGCTGATACCGGGCTTCGTCTAAGGCAGCACCCGCTTCATCCAGCGCGCGGTCGCCTGTGAGTCCTGGCTGTCGCTCGCTTCCAGCTTGGCGATGACGCGTTGCCGGTCCTCGAGCTCGCGGTTTTGGCTGAGCTTCAGCTTGGTCTCGACGCGCTTAAGCGGAATGCGGAAGGCCACGATGTTCTTGGTCTGCTGGGCGGCATTGCCGGGCGGCAGGCGGCCGAGGCCCCAGGCGTCGGCGCCCGCGCCCTCGTAGACCGCGGCGAGCTTGGTCAGGACCATCAGCACCGCGGGCGTCGCCTCGACGATCTGCGGCCGGCCATAGGCATGGACCGTGACGTAGTTCCAGGTCGGCACCTTGACGCCNNCCGGCCTCGTCGGCGGTGACGAGCAGCGCCCAGCCATGGGCCTGCATGATCTCGCGGGCCGCCGCCTCGTCGCCTTCGAAGTGCTTGGGGATATACATGACTTTCTTTCTGCGGCACGGGCCCCGACCCGGGGGCGGTCAACGGGTTGAACGGCGTCGCATTACCATGTCCAATGCCCGCCGCAACCGTCGCGATCGGGAGGATTTCTCATGGGCGAAACAATCAGTCTTAAGTCTAAGGCCGGCGAGATCAGCGCCTACCTCGCCACCCCGAAGGGCACGCCCAAGGGCGGTATCGTGGTCATCCAGGAGATTTTCGGCGTCAACCACCACATCAAGGCGGTGACCGACAAGTTCGCCGCCGACGGCTACGTGGCACTTGCGCCCGCCTGCTTCGACCACGTCAAGAAAGGCGTCGATCTCGGCTATACGCCCGACACCATCGCGGAGGGCCGCAAGTATGTGATGGAGCTCGGTTTCGACAAGCCGGTGCAGGACGTCCAGGCGGCGATGGACGAACTCAAGAAACGCGGCGCCAAGAAGATCGGCGTCACCGGCTTCTGCTGGGGCGGCACGATCTGCTGGCTGGCAGCGACGCGGCTCAAGCCCGATGCGGTGAGCGGCTACTACGGCGGCGGCATCCACGCCAACAAGAACGAGAAGCCGCAGGTCCCGACCATCCTGCATTTCGGCGACAAGGACATGCACATCCCGATGACGCACGTGAACGAGCTCCGCTCGCTCCATCCCGGCGTCACGATCTACGACTATCCGGCCGACCACGGCTTCCACTGCGACGAGCGCGGCAGCTGGGACGCCGCGGCCTCCAAGCAGGCGATGGAGCGGACGAAGGCGTTCTTCGCAAAACACGTGGGGTAGTCGGCCCCCTGTCGTCCTGAGCGTAGCGAAGGACCTCACAGAACGATCAGACACCGAGCGTATAGTTGACGTGAGATCCTTCGCTTCGCTCAGGATGACATGAAGAAGCGACCGACAAGACGTTCCTTCGACCCTACCGCACGCGGGCCCCTCGACGGGGTCCGCGTGGTCGATCTGTCGCGTCTCGTTGCCGGCAATATCCTGACCTTGCAGCTCGCCGACTTCGGCGCCGAGGTGATCAAGATCGAGCCGCCGGAGGGCGACACGCTGCGCTCATGGCGGGTCAAGGGCATCGAGACGGCGTGGAAGGTCTATGCCCGCAACAAGAAGAGCGTGGCGCTCGACCTGCGCACCGATGCCGGCCGCGCCATCGTCAAGGAACTCGCTAAATCGGCGGCGATCCTGGTCGAGAGTTTCAGGCCGGGTGTGCTGGAGGACATGGGGCTGGCGCCCGACGAATTGCACAAGATCAATCCCAAGCTCGTCATCGTGCGCATCTCGGGCTGGGGCCAGGACGGGCGCTACCGCCACAAGCCGGGTTTCGGCACGCTAATCGAGGGCTATAGCGGTTTCGCCTCGATGAACGGTTTTGGCGATCGCGAGCCCGTGCTGCCGCCGATGTATCTCGCCGACGCCATGGCGGCTCTTTACGGCTATGGCGCCGTCATGGTGGCGCTGCGCGAAGTCGAAAAGAACGGCGGCACGGGCCAGGTGCTCGACCTGCCGCTGTTCGATCCCCTGTTCTCGGTGCTGGGCCCGCAAGCCGCCAACTACAAGCTCACCGGCGAAGTGAAAGTGCGTACCGGCAGCCGTTCGACCAACGCCGCCCCGCGCAACGTCTATCCCACGAGGGACGGTCACTGGGTCTGCCTGTCGGCCTCGACGCAGGGCATGGCGGAGCGGGTGCTGACGAAGATCGGCCGGCCCGAGCTCGTCAAAGATCCGCGCTTCGCCACCAACATCGAGCGGGTCCAGCACGGCGAGGAGCTCGACCGCATCATCGGCGGCTTCATCGTCGCGCGAGATTTGGCCGACAATCTGAAATTCTTCGACGAGGCCGGCGTCACCATCGGCCCGGTCTACGACATCGCCCAGATCGTGGCCGACGATTACGTGCTCGAACGCGAGGCGCTGATCGAGATTCCCGACGCCGATATGGGCGAGCTGCCGACGCACTCCGTGGTGCCGCGGCTCTCCGGCACGCCGGGTGTGCTGCGCGCCGCGGCGCCCAAGGTCGGCCAGCACAACGAGGCGCTGCTGAAGCCGCTGCTGGGCGAGGCCGAGTACGACAGACTGAAGCAAAGCGGAGTGATCAGATGACCCCCTCTTCGCGTTCCTTGAGGCCCACCCCACCCGTCTGGCGCTCGATCCTCTATGTGCCGGGCAATGTGCCCAAGTTCATCGACAAGGCGCACGAGCGCGGCGCCGACTGCGTGCTGGTCGATCTCGAGGACAGTGTCACCCCGGCCGAGAAGCCGCGCGCGCGAGCGATGTTGGGCGAGACTATGGCGAAGGTGGTGCGCGGCGGCGCCGACGTGGCCGTGCGCATCAACCGGCCGCTGCGTCTGGCCATTCCCGACATCGAGGCGGCTGTGCGTCCCGGCCTGTCGGCGCTGTTCATCACCAAGACCGAGGGCGTGCATCATCTGCGCCTGCTCGACGAGGCGGTGAGCGAGCTCGAGCGCGAGCACGGCATGACGGTGGGCAGTGTCGGTTTCGGCGCCATGTTCGAGCATCCGCGCGCGCTCGCCCACATCAATGACGTGGCCGAGCACGGGCCGCGCGTCATCGCCATGATGCTGGGCGGCGAGGACTTTGCCTTGGAGACCGGCTCGGTGCCGAGCGACGAATCGCTCGAGCTGCCCAAGCGGCTGGTGGCCTTTGCCGCGCAAGCGCACGACGTGCCGATGATCGGCATTCTGGGTACCGTGGCCGACTACTCCGATCCCGTGGCCTACAAGAAGAGCGCCGAACGGGCGCGGCGCTTCGGATTCTCCGGCGGCACCTGTGTGCATCCCGGCCTGGTGCAGGCGCTGAACGAGGCCTTTACGCCCAGCGCCGACGAGGTCGCCTACGCCCGAAAGCTCATCGCGGCCGACGAAAAGGCCGCCGCCGAGGGTCGCGGTTCGTTCACGGTCGACGGCAAAATGATCGATATTCCAGTGATTTACCGGGCCCGCCGGCTGCTGGCCCGGCATGCGGCTATCGCATGTCGGCTCGGCCGCAAATAAATTGCTTCCGGGACGCAAAAAGCCGTTGATTCGCCTGGCGGCTGAGATTAATAAGCTTACCTGCTTAATGCAGATAGTTTTGGGCAATTTTCGGGGTTTTGGGTCCCCGGAGAGCGCAATTCTTAGGGAGCTGGGGATGCGTCATCTTCTTGTAGCGACTGGTTTGGTGATCGCCGGTCTGGTCATCACCTTCGGTACGGCAAGCGTGCTTCAGAACGTGGCCGCGGCCAAGCGGGACACCGTCTACATTCCCGAGCCCGTGGTCGCCGAGCAGAACAAGGCGCCGGCCGTCACCAAGCAGCGTAACGGCGAACAAGCGCGCCAGGTCATTCTCGCCTCGCGCCGCGGCTAGCGAACAGCTCCGCTCGGACAGGGCGGCAGCAGTAGACGATGAGCGGGCGGGGTTTTTCCCCCGCCCTTTTTGTTTGGCCAGCCCGGAGTCGCTCTGTATAAAGCTCACCTGCTAATGCAGAAAGTTTGCGGCGACGATCTGGGGTTGTATTCCGCAGGCGCTTGAGTTTCTGGGGTGTTGGGGATGCGTCATATGTTCGTGGCTGCGGCTTTCATTTTGGTCGCCCTGATAATCACCTTTGGCACCGCCAGCGTGCTTCAGGGGATCGCGACTGCCCGACGGGATGTCGGCACGACGACACCCGCTCCCGTCGTCGCCGAGCCTGCCAAGACAACCCCTGCCAAGCTCAAGGCCAGCGAGCAGGCCCGTCAGGCCATTCTTGCCGCCCGCCGCGCCGGCTGACGCCTAGAGCGGTCCGACGAGCGCTAGGGCTTGTCGGCCCAAACCTGCCGCTTCACCGCATACATCAGGCCGGCCATCGCCAGCAGGAACAGGATCACGCGCACGCCGGTGCGGTTGCGATCCTCGAGATGCGGCTCGGAGGCCCAGGCGAGAAACTCCACGACGTCGGAGGCTTCCTGGTCGAGCGTCGCCTTGGTGCCGTCGACATAGGTCACCTTGTCGTCGGCGAGTGGCGGCGGCATGGCGATGCGGTGGCCGGGGAAGAAGGTGTTGTAGTTGTCGTCCTTGGTGACGCCCGTCTCCTTGATCTGTGCGGGCGTCAGCTTGTCGAACGGCACGTAGCCGGTGAGCAGCGCATGGACGTAGTTGGGCCCGTCCTCGCGCGCTTTGATGATGACGCTGAGATCGGGCGGCGCCTTGCCGCCGTTGGCGGCGGCGGCGGCGAGCTCGTTGGCGAACGGCTTCTTGAAGCGGTCCGACGGGCGGCCCGGCCGGTCGGCCGGCTGGCCGTCGTCGCTGAGGTCGGGAATCTGGACGTCGGCCGCGATCGCCTTCACGGCGTTTTCGCTCAAGCCCAGATCCATCAGGTTGCGGTAGGCCAGCAGCGACAACGAATGGCAGGCCGAGCAGACTTCCTTATAGACTTGGAAACCGCGCTGGGCGGCGGCGCGATCGTAGGTACCGAATGGGCCCTGGAAATGCCAGTGCTTGTGCGGCGGATGGACCTCGGTCTCGGCCGCGATAGCGACGGCGCCGATGGCGAGAGCGGACAGCGCAATGGCGCCGGAGGCGATGAACCTACGCATCGGCTTAACCCGCCTTCTTCTTGAGCACCGCGTCGGCGATACTGGGTGGCAAGGGCAGCGGCCGTTCGATCTTGCCGAGGACCGGCAGCAGCACCAGGAAGTGGAAGAAGTAGTAGATCGTGGCGACGCGTGAGAGCGGCACGAAGAAGCCCTCCGGCGGATTGGCGCCGCACCAGCCGAGCACGAACAGGTCGATCACCAGCAGGCCCACGAACCACTTGTAGATCGGCCGGAAGCTGCAGGAACGCACGCGCGAGGTGTCGAGCCAGGGCAGCACGAACAGCACCCCGATCGAGCCGAACATCGCCAGCACGCCGCCCAGCTTGTCGGGAATGGCGCGCAGGATGGCGTAGAACGGCAGGAAGTACCATTCCGGCACGATGTGCGTGGGCGTCACCAGCGGATTGGCGGGAATGTAGTTCGCGGCATCGCCCAAATAGTCGGGCGCGAAGAACACGAAGCAACAATAGACGATGAGGAACAGGATGACGCCGAAGCCGTCCTTCATCGTGTAATAGGGATGGAACGGCACAGTGTCCTGCGGGCCCTTGACGTCGATGCCCAGCGGATTGTTCGAGCCATGCACGTGCAGCGCCACGACATGCAGTGCCACCACCGCCACGATGACGAACGGCAGCAGGTAGTGCAGCGCGTAGAAGCGGTTGAGCGTCGGGTTGTCGATGGCAAAGCCGCCCCACAGCCAGGTGGTGATCGAATCGCCCACCACGGGAATCGCCGAGAACAGGCTAGTGATGACGGTGGCGCCCCAGAAGCTCATCTGGCCCCACGGCAGCACGTAGCCCATGAAGGCCGTCGCCATCATCAGCAGCAGGATGATCACACCCAGGATCCACAAGAGCTCGCGCGGCGCCTTGTAGGAGCCGTAGTAGAGGCCGCGGAAGATGTGGATGTAGACGGCGATGAAGAAGAACGACGCGCCGGTCATGTGCAGATAGCGCATCAGCCAGCCCTGCGGCACGTCGCGCATGATGCGCTCGACCGAGTCGAAGGCCATCGTCACGTGCGGCGTATAGTTGGTCGCCAGCACGATGCCGGTGGCGATCATCAGCACCAGCATCACCGTGGCGATCGCGCCGAAGTTCCAGAAGTAGTTGAAATTCCTGGGCGTCGGGAAGGTGTGATATTCCTTCTCGAGATACGAAAAGATCGGCAGGCGATGATCGATCCAGGCGATCACCCTGTTATTGAAGACCGGCGGAGCGCCGTGAGACGAGGCCATTGCTCAGAACTCCTGAAGGGCGATCAGCCGATTTTGACGATTGTGTCGGTCGTGAAGAGGTAGTCCGGAACCGCGAGGTTCTTGGGCGCCGGCCCTTTGCGGATGCGGCCCGACGAATCGTACTGCGAGCCGTGGCACGGACAGAACCAGCCGTCGTATTCGCCCTTGGGATCGCCCGGGTTCTGGCCGAGCGGCACGCAACCCAGATGCGTGCAGACGCCGACGATGATCAGCCACTCCGGACGGACCTTCTTGGCGGTGTCGGTGACGCGCGCATTGTCGGTCTGGGGATCGGGCAGCTCCGACATCTTGACCGCCTCGGCCTCCTTGATTTCCTTTTCCGTGCGATGGCGGATGAACACCGGCTTGCCGCGCCACTTCACCGTGATCGCCTGGCCGACCTTGATCGGCGCGATGTTCAGTTCGATCGAGGAGAGCGCCAGCGTGTCGGCGGCGGGATTGAGATTGTTGATGAAGGGCCATGCCGTGGCGGCGACACCGATCGCGGCCATGGCGCCGGTCGCGACCATCAGGAAGTCGCGCCGCGTCGGATCGCCCGAAGCGCCGTGCGCGCCGGCCGGTATGCTGGAAGAAGCCATCTCTTGTTCGTCCCCCAAAGGAGTTGCATGGTTATGGCGAGAAAGCCCCTTATGTTTCAAGGCTCTGTTGGTCGCAGGCACAGTTGCCGTCGCACTGTGACAGCGTGCCGCAGAGCGTTGACGTGTCAGCGCTTTCGCGGCGCGGATCGGACGTGAAACCAAGCCATGCGCCTTGCCCTGTTCGAGCCCGATATCCCGCAGAATACCGGCGCGTTGCTGCGCCTCGCGGCCTGCCTCGCGGTCGAGGTCGATCTGATCGAGCCCTGCGGTTTCCTGTTCGGTGACCGGCGGCTGCGCCGCGCCGCGCTCGATTATGCCGCACGGGTGAGGCTCCGTCGCCATGCCTCGTGGACGCAGTTCCTGGCGGAGCGCGATCCGGGCTCCCGGCTGATTCTCCTGACGACCGGCGGGACCGTCCCCTTCCACCGCTTCGATTTCGCGGCCGAGGATACGCTGCTCCTCGGCCGCGAGAGCGCGGGGGTTCCCGATTTCGTGCATGGAGCGGCATTCGCCCGGGTGGTGATTCCGTTAGAGGCCGGTGCGCGATCCCTCAACGTCGCGCTCGCCGGCGCGATCGCGCTCGCCGAGGCGTTGCGCCAGACCGGCGGCTTTGCGCAACCGTAATCGTTGACAACGCTAGAGGGTCGGCCTATCTCCCGCCGACCCAATCGCCGGCTAGATCCCCGGCCAAATCCACGGGCGCCCGTGGCGGAATTGGCAGACGCGCACGGTTCAGGTCCGTGTTCCGAAAGGAGTGGTGGTTCGACTCCACTCGGGCGCACCATTTGCGGAACCTCCGCGGGCGGGCGGCGCCGTGGTCGTCGCCTCACCGAATAATTGCAGACGCCCTCCCGGCCTTTACGCTAGAATCGCGGCCGAGCGGCCGGCAGAGCCGCGCCGAGGAAACGTTTGCGGGAGAGCCACCGTGTTCGACTGGGCGACGATGCGGCTGACCTGGGAGCCGCGCATGCTGAGCATCCTGCGGATCATGGTCGGGCTGCTCTATCTGGAGCACGGCCTTGGCAAGATCTTCAACTTTCCTGCGGCCCCCGACCATCGCGCCTACGTACTGTTCACCCTGGTACCTGGGCTCGCCGGCCTATTGGAGCTGGTTGGCGGCGCGCTGATTGCGCTCGGCCTGTTCACCCGGGCCGTGGCTTTCATTCTGGCAGGTGAGATGGCGTTTGCCTATTTCATGTGGCATGCACCGCGGAATTTCTTCCCGTTGCTCAACGGCGGGGATGCGCCGATCCTCTATTGTTTCATTTTCCTCTACTTCTTCGTGGTAGGCGCCGGCGTGTGGAGCCTCGATCATCTACGGACATCGCGGGCGTCCGCCGGGGGCATGGCCTGACCGCACCGGCGCGCGCCCGGCCTCGTCGAATTGACGGGGCGCCCGCCGGGGTAGATATTTCGCCGGGTTTCCGGGGCCAGATCAGAGTTCTTTTATGACGTTGCAAAGCGGGGCTCGGCGAGACCGCGCCGAGGGCGGCCTCACTCCGGCGCCGGATCATCCCGGCGCGGCGCAGGGCACCGACGCATGACCCATCATCTGCATCGCGGCGACCTGCCGGAAGGGCTCCTGTTCGGCGATTCGGTCGCGGTCGATAGCGAGGCGATGGGGCTCAACCCGCATCGCGACCGATTGTGCCTGGTACAGCTCTCGCGCGGCGATGGCGATGCGCATCTCGTCCAGCTCGCCGCCGGCTGCTACGACGCCCCGAACCTCAAGCGGCTCCTTGCCGATCCCGGCGTCGTCAAGCTGTTCCATTTCGCGCGGTTCGATATCGCGATCCTCTACCACTATCTCGCGGTGATGCCGCAGCCGCTCTATTGCACCAAGATCGCCTCGCGGCTGGTGCGTACCTTCTCCGACCGGCACGGCCTCAGGGATCTATGCAAGGACCTCCTCGGCGTCGATTTGAAGAAAGAGCAGCAGAGCTCGGATTGGGGCGCGCCGGCCCTGACCGAGGAGCAGCAGCGCTATGCCGCGTCCGACGTCCTGCACCTGCACGCGCTGCGCGCCCGACTCGATGTGATGCTGGCGCGCGAACGGCGCACCGAACTGGCGCGCAGCTGCTTTGAGTTCCTGCCGGCACGCGCCTTGCTTGATCTCGAAGGCTGGGCGGAGCAAGACATCTTCGCGCATTGACGCAGTTGAGCGTCGTTGCGCACGCGGCCCGGCGCACGCCGCGGCCGCGACATCAGCGGGGGGAGTTGCTTTGGGGGAAAAAGCCGTCGCCACCGTGCTCGACAAGCCATCGAGCAGTCTTGCCAACCGGCCTCCGGCGAGCGGGCTCGTCCGCGATCTCGCGGTCGCCCGCCGGGTCATTCGCGCCGAGATCGAGGGCCTCGAACAGCTCTCCCAAACCCTCGACGCCGCCTTTGGGGTTGCGCTCGATCTGTGCGCGGCGGCGCGCGGCCGGCTGATCGTCACCGGGATCGGCAAGAGCGGTCATGTCGGCCGCAAGATCGCCGCGACGCTCGCCTCGACCGGCACGCCGGCGCAATTTGTCCACCCCGCCGAGGCCAGCCACGGCGATCTGGGGATGATCGGCGTCGACGACGCGATCCTCGCTTTGTCGAATTCCGGCGAGAGCGCCGAGTTGGCTGACATCATCTTCTATTCGCGCCGGTTCAAGATCCCGCTAATCGCGATCACCGGCGGGCGCGGTTCAACCCTCGCCGAGGCGGCCGATGTCGTGCTGCCGCTGCCGGTTGCCGCCGAGGCCTGCCCGATGGGGCTGGCGCCGACCACCTCGACGACGATGATGCTGGGGCTGGGCGATGCGCTGGCCGTAGCCTTGATGGAGCGGCGGGGCTTCAGCGAAGAGGAATACCGCACCTTCCATCCCGGCGGGCAGATCGGCCGGGTGCTGCTCAAGGTTTCCGATGTCATGCACGGGGCGGGGGCACTGCCGCTCGTCAAGCCCGACCGCCCGATGTCCGAAGCGATCATCGTCATGACGCAACACGGCTTCGGCTGCGCCGGAGTGGTCAATGCCAAGGGAAGGCTGGTCGGGATTGTCACCGATGGAGATCTGCGCCGCCATATGGGCCCCAGCCTGATGGAAAGCCCGGTCGAGACGGTGATGACCCACGCCCCCAAGACGATCGGGCCCGACGCGCTGGCCGCCGAGGCGCTGGGCTTAATGAATATGAGCGACAAGCCCTTCACTGCGATGTTCGTGGTGGCGGACGCCAAGCCGATCGGCATCGTCAGCGTGCACGACCTGCTGCGCGCCGGGGTGATGTAGCGGCGAACCCATCGGGCGCTCGCCCGTTGNNATGCATGCCTTATATGGTGCGCGACTATGATCGCGACCGGATTCTGACCTGGGCCAGAAAGATCGACCAGGGGCCGTTCGACAGCCTGTCCTGCGGCGAGCGGATGACCGGCCATACCTATGAGATGAACACCATCCTCGCCGCCGCAGCAGCGGTGACCGAACGCGTGCGAATCGTCCCCTCGCTCTATGTGCTGCCGATGCGCTCGGCTGTGCTGACGGCAAAGGAGGCGGCGACCCTCGATGTCATCTCCAACGGCCGCGTCTCGGTCACCATCGGGATCGGCGGGCGCGAGAACGA
>PLYQ01000230.1 GCA_003153415.1 Rhodospirillales bacterium
CACAACGGCCGCACGGTGGATTTCCGCAACGTCATCCTGTGCATGACCACCAACGCCGGTGCCGCCGACATCGCCAAGCCGGCGCTAGGCTTCGGCCGCGAACAGCGCCACGACGAGGACGACGAGGCGATCAACCGCCTGTTCGCGCCCGAGTTCCGCAATCGCCTCGACGCCACGATCAAGTTTGCCTCCCTCGGCCCCGAGACCATGAACCGGGTGGTCGACAAGTTCGTGGCCGAGCTCGAAGCCCAGCTCGCCGACCGCAAGGTGTTCATCGAGCTGTCGGACGGCGCGCGGCGCTGGCTGGCGGAGAAGGGCTACGACAGGACGTTTGGCGCTCGCCCACTCGCCCGCGTCATCCAGGAGCACGTCAAGAAACCGCTGGCCGAGGAAGTGCTGTTCGGCAAGCTGTCGACTGGCGGCACGGTGCGGGTCGATGTCGAGGGCACCGGAGAGGCGCAGAAGCTCGCCTTCGAGTTCCTGCCACCCGAGCGTGACGCACTGCCGCCGGCCAACCAGGAACCGGTGCTCGCAGAGTAATGTTCCGCCCGCTCTGGCTCGCCGTCCGCGCCGCGGTGATCGCCACCGCGGTGTTCTACGCGTTGCTCACCATCGTCGACAAAGTCGGCTGGCAGGTCCCCTGGGGCTTGTCCGCCCTGACCGAGCCGCTCGTCTTCTTCGTGGTGTTCTTCTGCGGCGTTCTGATGGTCGGCGCGAAGAAATAAGCCTCCGGCTAGGGCCCGCAATATTCTTGCGCGAGGTGTGGCTGGATTCTGGACGAATCGGGTAAAAGCTCGATGCCATCGGTATCGGAGGTGTCCAGACAAGTCTGGACACTTTGGACATCATTCGAGGATTGATCGCTCCCGGGCGGCCCCGTCGGTTCATATCAATGAGCTACGGCCAATTGAATCCGGACCCTAGGACTCGTTCTCTTTCCGGAACGGCGAATACTGCTTCAGCCCCTCGATCTCCTGCTCGACAGCGGGGCGTTCGCGCTTGAGGTAGTCTTCGACGGCGCGGCGGAAGCTTGCATCGACGATCCAGTGGGCGGAGAAGGTCGGCACCGGCAGGTAGCCGCGCTGGATCTTGTGATCGCCCTGGGCGCCCGCCTCGACCCGCTGAAGGCCGTGGGCGATGGCGTAGTCGATCGCCTGGTAGTAGCAGGCCTCGAAATGCAGGAAGGCGTGGCTTTCGAGGCAGCCCCAGTAGCGGCCGTAGAGCGTGTCGTCGCCCTTGAGATTGAGCGCGCCGCCGACCGGCCGGCCGTCGGCTTCGGCGATGACCAGCACGACCTTGTCCGCCATAGTGGAACCCAGAATCTCGAAGAACGAGCGCGTGAGATAGGGCGTGCCCCATTTGCGCCCGCCGGTGTCCATGTAGAAGGCAAAGAAGGCGTCCCAGTGCTCGGGCCTGATCTCATCGCCGCACAGCGCGCGGACCGTCAGGCCCTCGCGCACCACCGACTGGCGCTCCTTGCGGATCGCCTTGCGCTTGCGCGAGGCTAGCGCGCCAAGGAAATCGTCGAAGCTCGCGTAGCCTTCGTTCTTCCAGTGATACTGCTGGCCGAGCCGGAGCAGCCAACCGCGCTCGCCGAAGCGCTTCCATTCGGCCTCAGTGCAGAACGTGGCATGGACCGAGCTGATGCCGTTGTCGGTGGCGATGCCCGCCAGCATGTCGATCATGGCGTCGCGCACGGCCCCTTCGAGGGGGCCGGGCCGGGCGAACAGGCGGGGGCCCGGTACCGGGGTGAAGGGAATGGCGACCTGCATCTTGGGATAGTAGCGGCCGCCGGCGCGTTCGAAGGCCTGGGCCCAGCCATGGTCGAAGATGTATTCGCCCTGGCTGTGGCTCTTCATGTAGAGCGGCGCCGCGCCCTGCAGGGTGCCGTCGGCGGCCTCGGCCACCAGATATTGCGGCTGCCAGCCGGTGCGCCGCCCGACCGACTTGGAATCCTCCAAAGCCTTCAGAAAGCGGTAGCTGAGGAACGGATTGCCGGCCGACCCCGGCGCCAGCGCACAGGCGTCCCATTGCGTTGCATCGATCGCGGCCAGCGTGTCTACGACGCGCAACCCGACCGTGGGGGTGTCATCCGGCATGGGCCGAGCATAGCGCGAATCGTGCCAGCTTGAGGGCAAACAAAAAAAGTCCGGAGACCGAAGTCGCCGGACGTTCAACGAAGTTTCGCCTTTCCACCTCCGCAAGCGGAGGCGTCGTATTGGCTTAGATGCTCAAATTCAAGGTGGCTTCCGGTGGGGCCCATGAGGGCACCCACTCGGAAGCCGAAAGGCGTTTGGTTAGAGGGGCCAAAGTAAACTTTGGCCTACGCCCTTTCCTGACTACTGCTTCTTCTTCTTAGCAGCCTTCTTCTTTGCAGCCTTTTTCTTAGCAGCCATAACTGTCTCCTATGGTTAGCTGTGAGGTCCCCAACCGCTGAGGCCCCGGCTTACGCGGGTACGCTTCGCCACACATGCTCAACTACAGCCAGTGGTGCCGCCGCAGGTCGTGCATTTGAGGCACGTCCCGTTGCGGACCATGGTGAAGTTGCCGCATTCCGGACAGGCATCCCCCTCGAAGCCTTTCAGCTTCGCGGTGAATACCGCTCCGGTCGCGACGCCGACGACGGCCGCTTGGGCGATGGGCGCCAAAACGACGGCTGGGCCGTCCGTCAGTCCTTGAGGCTCGGGGCCGGCAGCGATCGCCTCGGCGACCGCGACATTGCCGGCCATCCGGCCGTTTAAGACGTAAAGATTGCTGCGCATATAGCCGACGCTGGCGATGCGGCTCACGGCGGCTGCCGCGGCTTGTGCCGCGTCGGTGCCGGAGCCGGGCAGCTCGCCCTGGAGTTCGCCGCGGCCGACGCCGTCAGGCCGCAGATCGGCCTGCTCGACATGCGCGAGATCGTTGCGGCCGAGATAGGAGATCGCCAGTTCGCGGAAGATGTAGTCGAGCACCGATGTCGACATCTTGATCGCGTCGTTGCCTTCGACCGGTCCGGAGGGCTCGAAGCGCGTGAAAGTGTAGGCCTCGACGAATTCCTCGAGCGGCACGCCATATTGCAGGCCGATCGAGATCGCGATGGCGAAGTTGTTCATCAGGCTGCGGAAAGCGGCACCTTCCTTGTGCATGTCGATGAAGATCTCGCCGACCCGGCCGTCCTCGTATTCGCCGCTGCGCAGGTAGACCTTGTGGCCGCCGACAATGGCCTTTTGCGTATAGCCCTTGCGGCGCTGCGGTAGCCGCTCGCGGCCGGCGCGCACTTCGCGCTCGATGATGCGTTCGACGATCCGCTCGGCGATGATCGGCGCACGCGCGGCGGGCGGCAAGTCGGCGAGGTCGTCATTGGCCGCCCTATCTTCGCCATTCGCGCCGTCGCCCAGCGCCATTGCCGACAGTGGCTGGGAGAGCTTCGAGCCGTCGCGATAGAGCGCATTGGCTTTCAGGCCAAGCCTCCACGACATCTCGTAGGCCTTGCGGCAATCCTCGACCGTAGCGGCGTTGGGCATGTTGATGGTTTTTGAGATCGCGCCCGATATGAATGGCTGAGCTGCAGCCATCATGCGGATATGACTCTCCGCAGACAAGCTGCGCGTGCCATCTCGTCCACAGGGATTCGCACAATCGAACACCGCGAGATGTTCGCTCTTGAGACCCGGCGCGCCTTCGACCGACATCGTCCCGCAGGCGTAGACGTTCGCTGCCGCGATGTCGCTCTTGGAGAAGCCAAGACGTGCCAGCACGTCGAGCTGCGGATCGGCGAGTGCTGACTCGTCGAGCGCCAGAACTTCGCGGCAGAAGTCGTCGCCCAGAGTGTAGGACGAAAAGGCGAAGCGGATGTCGAAAGCGGTCGGCAGCGCCTTTTCGATGCGCTCGAGCGTCGCCGTATCGAATCCTCGAGCGGCAAGTGTCTCGTGGTTGATAGCCGGCGCGCCCCTGAGGCTGCCATGACCCACCGCGTAGGCCACGATGCGCTTAGCCGCCGCCTGATCATAGCCCAGTGTTTCGAGGGCCAGAGGCACGGTCTGGTTGATGATCTTGAAGTAGCCGCCGCCCGCCAGCTTCTTGAACTTGACCAGGGAGAAATCGGGTTCGATGCCGGTGGTGTCGCAGTCCATCACCAGGCCGATCGTGCCGGTGGGAGCGATCACCGAGACCTGGGCGTTGCGGAAACCGTGCTGCTCGCCCAATGCCAGAGCACGGTCCCACACCCGCTTGGCTGCCGCGACGAGGGGGGCGTCGGGGCAGTTGGCCGCGTCGAGCGCGACCGGGTGAATGGCCAGAGCTTCGTAGTCGGCGCGCTCGTTGTAGGCGGCGCGACGGTGGTTGCGGATGACCCGCAGCATGGCCTGGCGGTTGGCGTCGAAGCCGGGGAAGGCGCCCATCAACCCCGCCATCTCGGCCGAGGTCGCGTAGGCGGCGCCCGTCATGACGGCGGCCACCGCTCCGGCGATGGCGCGTCCCTTGGCGGTGTCGTAGCCCAGACCCGAGGCCATCAGCAGCGCGCCGAGATTGGCGTAGCCCAGCCCCAACGTGCGGTATTGATAGGAGAGTTTGGCGATCCGGCGCGAGGGGTACTGCGCCATCATCACCGAGATTTCGAGGACGACCGTCCACAGCCGCGTGGCGTGCTCGAGACCTTCGACATCGAGTGTGCCGTCGGCTTTGCGGAACCGGATCAGGTTCAGCGACGCCAGATTGCACGCCGTGTCGTCGAGGANNCCCGAGGCCGGGCAGGTGTGCCAGTCGTTGATCGTGGTGTCGAACTGCACGCCAGGATCGGCCGAGTGCCAGGCGGCTTCGGCGATGCGGTCCCACAGGCCCGCCGCGCTCACCGTCTTGGCAACGTCGCCGGTCGTGCGTTCGGTCAGCGCCCAGTCGCGGTCGGCCTCGACGGCGCGCAGGAAGGCATCGGTGACGCGGACCGAGTTGTTGGCGTTCTGGCCGGCCACCGAGGCGTAGGCCTCCGACTGCCAGTCGGTGTCGAAGGCCGGGAATTCGATATGGCGATAGCCTTGTCGGGCAAACTGAATAACCCGCTGGATGTAGTTCTCGGGCAGCTCGGCCTGGCGGGCGGCCACAATTTCGCGCCGCAGACGGGGATTGCGCTTGGGATCGAAGGCGTCGGCGCTCTCTATTCTGTCGTCGAGGCAGGCAGCCATCACCGCATTGAGGTGACGGTTGGCCAGACGGGAGCCGGCGACCAGGGCGGCCACCTTTTGCTCCTCGAGCATCTTCCAGGCGATGAAGTCCTCGATGTCGGGATGATCGATGTCGACCGTCACCATCTTGGCGGCGCGCCGGGTCGTGCCGCCCGACTTGATGGCGCCCGCTGCGCGATCGCCGATCTTGAGGAACGACATCAGGCCGGAGGACTTGCCACCGCC
>PLYQ01000052.1 GCA_003153415.1 Rhodospirillales bacterium
GGCAGCAAATCTCTGTAGGTGGGGCATCCGGTGCCTGAAACCGATCCCGAAACGGCCGGCGCAGCGCCAAGTGAGTTGCGCGACGCTCTAGCTGCGGGCACGTCGCTGCGCAGTTATGAGATCGTTTCTGTCCTCGGCCAAGGTAGCTTCGGGATCACTTACCGCGCCCGCGACGTCACGCTGAACCGCGACGTTGCGATAAAGGAATATCTGCCAACATCGCTGGCGCTGCGCGAAGGTGGCACGACGGTCGTGCCGCGCTCTACCGAGCTTGCCGGAGAGTTTGTCTGGGGCCGTGACCGGTTTCTCGAAGAGGCCCGCACGCTCGCGAAGTTCGGCCGCGCTCCGGCGGTGGTTCGCGTTCACGACTTTCTGGAAGCCAACGGCACAGCCTACATGGTGATGGAGTTGGTACAGGGCGAGACGCTCGATCATCGTATCAAGCGCGACGGTTCCCTGCCGTCCAAGGCAATCGAGCGCCTGCTTTACCCGTTGCTCGACGGTCTGGAACAGGTCCACGGCATCGGATTCCTGCATCGCGACATCAAACCATCGAACATTATCCTCGATGCGATGGGCAACCCGACCTTAATCGACTTTGGTGCTTCACGGGCTGCGATGGCGGGACGCACCACGGCGATGACGGCGATCTTCACGCCGGGCTATGCGGCAGCCGAGCAGTTCACCTCAACTAGGCAAGGCCCTTGGACGGACATCTATGGTCTATCCGCGACGATCTACGACGCCATCACGGGCAAGCCCCCACCAAGCGCGTTCGACCGACTGCTAGACGACGCCTACGAACCCTTGGCGAAACTTCGACCCACTGGCTTTTCGTTAGACTTGCTGAAGGGTATCGACGCTGGGCTTGCAGTCCGGGGCGATGACCGACCACAGACAATAGACGGATGGCGCAAGCTCCTGTCGCCAAGTGCTGCGCCTTCCGACGATACGACGTTGGTGTTGGCATCGCGCCCGTTTGAAACGGCGACCCCTGACCAAGCGCCAAACAGAACGCAACGTCATTCAACAGTTGAGACGCCGGTACTGCCGGTAGCCGGCTCTGCTGGTACCGCTGGGAAGAAACGCACAGCCTTGTATGTTGGTCTAGCGGCCGCAGTCCTCGCAGTCGGGGGTGCGGGCTACTTCCTGCTTGCCCCCAAGCTGGGCCCGACAAGCGTCGTGCGTCAGGACCTGAAGGTCGAAGACCTTGAAAAGGTGCTCGCGGAGCGGCGTGGGGTCGATGCCGTAGCGTCCGAGAAGAAACGATTAGAGGAAGACGCGCGGCGCAGGGTCGAGACCGATGCCGTGTCCAAGCAAGCGGCCGATGCAGAACTGGCACAGGCGCAGCTTCAAAGGCAAAAGGCCGAAGAGGAACTGGCACGCTTGAAGGCGGAAATGGAAGTCCGTCGTCAGCAGGATGCTGGACTGAAGGAGCAAGCCGACGCTATCGCCCTGCGTGCGGCCAAGGAGGCCTCTCAGCGTAAAGCCGAGGCTGAGATGGCAACGTTGCGACAGGCGGAGGAGGATGCCCAGCGCAAAGCAGTCGCGGAAGCCGAGGCCAAGAGGCAAGCCGACGCGGCATTGGCCACGGCACAAGTAGAAAGGCAGAAGGCGGACCAAGAAGCAGCGGTGCATCGTCAGGCGGAGGAAGAAGCCGCTCGCAAGACTGCGGTGGAAGCCGAAGCAACGCGTAAGGCTGCCGACGAGGCCAAGCAGAAGGCCGATGCTGACGCCAAACAGAAGACTAATATGGAAGCAACCGCTGCGGCAAAGAAGAAGGCCGCAGAAGCAGCCGAAAATGCGCTCCGTCTAACCCTGACTGACCGGCAGCGAATTCAGGTTGCGCTGACGTCGCTGGGATTTAGCACGGCCGGTGTTGATGGAATATTTGGTGCACGTTCGCGTGAGATGATTGGTGCGTGGCAGAAAGCTCACAGGGAGGTGGTGAGCGGTTACCTGACCGGGCCACAGCAGCAGGCGTTGTTGCGAGAGGCAGCATCGTCAGTAGCTCGCTATGACGACGAACAGAAGACGCTGGAAGAGGCAAAGCGAAAGGTGGATGACGAGGCAAGGGCCGGTCCAGCACAGGATCAGGGTCAAGCAATGCCACCCACCGTCACTGCGACCACTACGATGCCGGGGGCTCGGGTGAACGCGCAACCTTTCGATGGGAAATGGCGCGGCACCGGTAAGTGCGGCAGCGACTCGAACTTCACTATTATCCTTTCTGTGCAGAACAGCACCATTGTTGGCAAAGCAGAGCCATTCGGGACCGAATCCTCCCAAGCCTTCAGTTTCCGGGGTGAGGTCGATTCAGCGAGCGGCGCAGTTTTGCTGGACGTTAGAGACGAAGGCCACTTTGACGGCAAGATCAATGGCCGTCGGATGAGCGTCAAAGGTTGGACCGGTTTGGCTAACTGCCAATTCACGCTCGACCAAGTCAGTCCGTCTTAGGTGATCGCCGTGCCCGCTTCATAGTGCGCTCCGGCACCAACCTCGACAGGCCCTGTCCTATGTGCGGTCCTAATTCATCCCACTACACTTCAAGCGATGATCCCGACGATCTGCACGAGTAGTTCATGCCCGGTCGCCGTCGCGGCGAATCCATCCGTGAGATGATTGGCCGTCGTCACCGACGCTGCGGTACCGTTGACTCCGACTATTACGGTCTTCGATTGCGTCGTGTCAGCAGACCTTGCGCCAGAGCGAAATGCCCACCGACGAGTTCCTTAGACAGTCTGTGCCCTGCCTCACAACAAGCCAACACGATCCATCAGATCGGGCCGGTTGTTCCGAGCATTGCCGACTTCGGCCGCGACCTCCCACAGGTCGATCTTCCCCGGGTAGCCGGTCAGGGCCTTCTACGATCACTGTGTAGCAAGTTGGGGAAATTGCATTGGCCCGTGAGCAGCGTCGTCTACCGGGCGCATTCTCAAGGGTGCCACCCTCGCCGATCTGCCGGTGCACCAGCCGACGCAGTTCGAACTGGTCATCAACATGAAGATCGCGAAGGCATTTGGCCTCACCACTCCATCGGGGCTGCTCGGCCGTGCCGATGAGATGATCGAATAAGGCGGAACACGCGGTCGCGTTGCCTCAGAAAAGCAAATTCACCCGCCCCAGCCGAAACTGGGACGGGCGACCCTGAGAGCACGGCGTTGGGGACGCCGAGCGAGGAGATTGGTGCCATTTGGACACCAGTGGCCGTGATGGGCGGCCACAGCGTCAGCGAGGGAGCCAACGATATAAGGATAGTAAATCCACGTCGGATTAGCGTCATCCTTACAGCCGAAAAAGGCGGGTAAAACTCGGATGGCGTTGAGATTTCGAGCGATCCAGTAACCGCCGATGAGCTTCGCTCCGAAGCCGAAAGCAGGAGGCAAACATTCGTTTGGGCCTCAGCGGGAACCATTTGGGTTCCGCAGCATTCCATTTAGGTGCCCAAACGTTGCCTTCGAGGATTGAGCTATGGCGTACGATGCGAAAAAGTGGAGTTTGCAAAAAGCCACCTCTTCCACAATTGGATTTAAGACGATGAGTACGGCACTGGGTGTAACGGCGAGCGAGCGCTCGGAAGCGCCCGCAGCTGAGGGAGCAGCGGATCGCACCGACGAAGGACTAGTGGGTCACCGCTCGGCCAGTAATAAATCGCCCCCGCGAACGCCCTTGTTCAGACGTTAGGCGCGGCTGTCGCATCGACTACGGCCGCCGCGTTTTCTTGCGACAATCGTCATAAACTTTGGAGAACCATCATGGACAAGGATCGAGTAAAGGGATCGGCCAATCAGGTAAAAGGCAAGATTAAGAAAGTCGCAGGTAAGGCGCTGGGCGACTCCAAGCTCCAGTCCGACGGCGTTGCCGATCAGGTCAAGGGGAAGGTTCAAAATGCCGTTGGCGGTCTGAAGGATGCTCTAAAGGGTAAGTAATCTCGGGTCGGTGCCGTCGCAGTGTTTAGCTGGAGACGTCACCGGTTCACCGCGCTTGCTTTCTCTGGGACATCAGGACGACGATTCTCGAAGGGTCGTTGGGGCGGTAAGGGCGGGGATTATGTCCCACCCTTTTCATGTGCCTATGCCCGGGAGCGGAATGACGAACGCATCCGCATGCACTTCGAGAACATCGAACCGGCCGGCCAGGCTCCCTTGGCGGCGAAGCGCGTCGAAGCGCGATTGGCGGAACTGCGCTCGCTGTTCGAGCACGTAAAGCGCACCCAGCAGGGTATCCAGCGCAGTATCCAACGGGTCTAGCGGGTGGCCGGCGTCTCGTGGCTCTACAACGTGCCGGCCTATCCGCTCGCTGTTCGAGCACGTAAAGCGCACCCAGCAGGGTATCCAGCGCGGTATCCAACGGGTCCAGCGGGTGGCCGGCGTCTCGTGGCTCTACAACGTGCCGGCCTATCGACGCCTGTTTCCCCAAACGTACCTCGCGACCGCGAAGATCGCGGGGCAGCGCTTCCGGAACATGCCGCTGTGGGGCCAGTTTCTCGATCGGCACGGTGCCGTCAGGGCAAATCTCGCCGCAGTGTTTCTTGAAAGACTGGCGCGCTTGGACAGCATGGAACATCCGGTCGAGTGCTTCCCGTTTCAGCCTCTGGCGGTCGAGGCCCCCTTGGCCGACTTCTACGCGTTTCATCGCATCGACTGACGGGGCTGGCGCTCCCCAGGGCGGTGAACGACAGCATATCGAGCGGCGCGCGGTCGGCCTTGGCCACCAACGGCGCTGCCGTCGCCCTTTCAGGGGCTTCGGCTTCGCGGGCTCGCGGCGACTTCGCCTTGGTTGTCGTTCCAGTCGTTGAGCGGAGTTGATCGCTTGTGAAAAACACGACGTGAAAGTGCACGAAACGGAACCTGGCGGCGCCTATCGACTCCGGGGCATCGACGCACCAGAGACCAGGCTGACATGCGCCGACGGCTGGGAGGCGGACAAAGAGGCGACCAAGATGATGGCGGACCTGGTGCGTGGGCGAACTATCGAATGTTTCGACGTGACCCAGGACCGCTATGGCCGTACCGTCGCACCACGTGCCCGTAATGAGCTTTCTGTCCCGCCTGAGGCGAACGCGCGCCACCGATCTTCGCGTCCACACGCTCAAGGACAATTACAACCTCACCACCGGGCAGTATGCGCGCTGCGTGTCTTTGGTCGAGGGCATCCAGCGCCTCTATGACGGCGCGGCAGACTATGTCGATCGACGTGGCCTTGATCGCGCGGTGGCGCTGGCGGCCAACGAATGGGCAGGCATCGTGCCTACCGCAGGGCTGAAACTCCGCACAGCCTACAACGACATCAACTATCTGCGTCTGTCGGCGCCGTTCATCGGCTTTCACCTGCCGATCCTCGATCGTCTCGACCGGCGCCGCTTTCCGGGCGATGGCGGCGAGGCCTTCGTGACGGAGCTTGCCACGAGCATCCCCGACGGCATCGGCGAGATCCATGCAAAGCGCTTCAACGTAGCCGAGCGGCTGGCTCATCTCGTCCCCGAATATCAGCGGTTCGTCGAGAATGTGCCGAGCCGATACATCGTGGCCGCCCCGCGCATGTTCGGCGAGATGGGTCTCGAGATGGGCGTCGTGGTCAATCCCGACACGATCATGTGCCAGTCGCGGATCAACGGGCTGCTTGCTGGCGGCGTCATCGACAAGCTGTGGTCGGACATCGCGCGGCGAGGTCGGGCACGTGTGCTAGAGGTCGGCCCCGGCTACGGTGCGCTCGCCTATGCGCTGAAATCGATCTTCAAGGACCAACTCGAATACATCGTCGTCGACCTGCCAAGCTCGCTCTACTACAGCGCGCTCTATCTCAGCGCGTCGCGCGACGGCGACGGCTGCCATCTGCTCGAACCCGGCGGCAAGGTGCCGGAGCGGTTCGATTACCTGTTCGTTGCCAACTATCTGCTCGACGAGTTCGTCGCCGACCTGGGGCCGATCGATCTGGCGATGAATACCATGTCGTTTCCCGAGATGTCCGAGGCACAGGTCCGTTCCTACGCCGAGACGTTCCGGCAGCTGCTACGGCCCGACGGCGTGGTGTTCGACGAGAACGGCGTCTTCCTGCCCCATCACGTCGACAGCGACGCCGTCCTCGCCGCCGTCTTTCCCTACCACAAGCGCGTAGCGTCGGTCCTGGCGATCGACCGCAACTGGCAGAGCGTTTGGAGCACGCGCTACATCGGCGAGATATTCGACAAGAGCGATGCCGCGCTCAACCGCAGCGACTGACGGCTTGGCGATGGTGCGCGCGGGCATGGCGTGGGCGTTCGTCCGATCCTCTCGCGACTACGTCGTACAGGAGGCCGAAGCCAAGGCGGCAGGGCTACCGGGCTCTCGTTGCGCTCCTGAGGCGGACTAACGACCGGACGCCAGCCCGTGGAAGGCAGCCTTCGCCCAGTCCGCGATGCTGCCGAGGATCGGCGTCCTGGATAGCCGGCCGGCCCGGCGGTCGAAACGGACCGTCTTCATGTAGGGGGTCGCGCCATCTTTCACCTCGGACCACATGATCCACCACTGGCACTTCGAGCAGACCTTGCCCAACTCGCTGGTCGGGTCTTCGTACATGTCGCACAGCTGGTCGTAGGCCTCCTGCACGGAGACGTCGCGGATGTTGGGCAGCCATGTCAGGTCTTCTTCGTGCGCTTTCACCATCATCGCACAACAGGGCGTGATCTCGCCCGACGGCATGACATTGGGCTGGATATGGCAATCGTTGCGTTTTTCCGGCACGTGGAAGACGCTGCGGAACTTCAGGCTGTCGTAGTACTCGGCGTGGAAGTTGATGGCATCGCACCGCGGGCGCCAGAACTCGGTGAACTCCGCCATGCGCTCCTTGGCGTCGCCGATCAGGATGCAGTTGATCTCGACATTGATGTCGGGAATCGCCTGCTTGCGCTCGGTCAGGTAGTCGATCGTGTCGAGCACGCGCTGCAGCTCGCCGCCGCGCCGGATCTTGGCGCATTGCGGGGGCTCGATGTGATCGACGCTGAAGCGGAACTCGCGCACGCCCATCGCCAGCATATCGTCGATCAGCGGCGGCGGCATGTTCTGGCCGTGGCTCAGGACATGCACGGGATGGCCAAGCGCGATCGTGGTGCGCAGATGCTGGAGCGCGTTGGGGCCTGGAAGAAATCGCCGGTGGCGGCGAAATAGACCATCTTGCCCGGGGGCAGTTCGCGGACGCCTTTCTCGACGAGCTCGGGCGAAATCGTCTTGGCCTTCTTGATCGCGTTCGGGCCGTTGAAGTGACAGAAGACACAGCTCAGTTCGCAGGTCTCGGTGGTGGCGAACGACAGCATATCGAGCGGCGCGCGATCGGCCCTGGCCACGAACGGCACCGCTGTGGCGCGTTCAAGCGCTTCGGCTTCGAGGACCCTCGGCGACTTCGCCCTGGTTGTCGTTCCCGTCATTGGATAGCCACTCGCCCTGCAGATTTTTCGGCTGCACATTAGCACGAATCGCCCGCGCCATCAGGCAGAGCGCGTTGCCAAACGTCCTACCCAGGCGCCGAGGTTTTCGATGGCGACGCCCAGCAGCACCAGGACGAACGGCCCGAGCGGCAGGGAATACAGTCGCGTCGGGGTCGCCAGCACGCCCTGAACCACAAAAAGACCGACGAAGCCCAGGGCGATCACGTTGATGGCCAGCCTCATGTCGCTTGCCCGGTCGCCTGCCGTCCATTGTCGGTAGCCGGCCACCAGCTGAATGGCGACGAACAAGGCGAGCATCGTTCCCAGGGCGGGATGGCCTTCTCCGAAAATATGGTCGGCGACCATCAACTTCAACTTTTCGACGTAGATGCGAACCATCTCCCGCGGGTTTTCCTGCCATTTGCGGACGTAGAGTTCCCGCATCACCCGGAAATAATCCTGGGAATAGTGGACGATGCCCGGGACCGCCGCCGACGCCGCAGCGCGTCCGACGGCATCGTCGTATTCAATGCCGAATTTGTTCGGCACCGCTCCCAGTCCGATATAGAGCGTATGCGACATGCCATGGGTGGCGGGAAGGTGGGCGGCGTCGAGCGAATAGGCCCAATCCCGCGCGACGACAACGAGCCGCGACGATTGCGATGCCAGCACGGCCACCAGGAGGATCGCCACGGTACCTGCGAGGCGACGCGCTCCCCGTGAGCCATAGCGCATCGTCCAGGCGGCCGCGCAAATCGTCATCAAGAGCGCCATCGAGCCGACCGATTCGCGGAGCAAGGCGACCAACGCCAGCGACAGCACCCCGATCGCAATCAGTGCGCTCGACGCCGCCGGCCGCAGCCAGCCCTTGGCGCGGGCGATCAGCGCCAGCGGCAGGATGATCTGTATCGAAGCCGCGCCCATCAGGGCCCAGTGAGGCGACGTCCCGAAATAGAACAGGAATATGACGGGGCCGAGCAGCAGCAGGACAACGGACGTCACGAACGCGCCGAGGCTTATCAGCGCGCCGACAAGGACCATCAGACAGAGCGTGTTGATGCCGAGGTTCAACCGGGCAGCGTCCATCACCGCTGCGTCTCTGCCGGCCAGCCGGGCCCATAGGCCGAGCAGCAGGGGTTGTCCCGGATCTTCGGCGCTGAAGGGTACGATCTGGCCGTTCTCGCAGCTCCGCAACAACCAGGCTCCAGTCTTGCGGGCGCACTTGGCGCTGTCCAGCGCATTGTTCGTGCCCTCCCAATCGGATTCGCTCGCAGCAGCATATCGACGAGAGGCGTCGAACGACTCTTGCACTTGCGGCAGCCCCACCCAAAGGACAAGCCCCAGCACGATCAGCGACTGGAGCGCGCGGACGAGGCCGCGAGGCACGGTGCGGAAAAACACGATGAGGCGCGCCAGGGGACCACCTACCTTCGAACGCCACATCCTTAGCCGTCGCCCCCGCGATTTGCCGGTGATCCCGGCTCTTTGCGAACGCTAGCATTGTGCCGGGATGCGGGAAAGCCATGGCGGCTGACACAGTTTTCCCGGCGTTCGGCGATGATGGTTTGATATGTCTCGGCTCAGCCATCTAATGTGCGCTGAACAACAGCCGATATTCTCGAAACTCGCGCCAGAAAAACAGACAATCTCCTTGGTTTTCGCCGACAGCCCCGCCTCTCCCTCCTCCGGCTCCGGCGGATACGCCGCGGACCTGGCGCTGCTGCTGGTCGGCGGCTCAGTACTGCTGATCGGCATCATCCTGTGGTTCGACAACGCGCAGGGCGGGCTCACCGGAAACGGCGTGTTCAAGGCGATGGAGCTGAAGCCGTGGATCGTCGATCCCGCCCACGCCAAGCTCTATCCGGCGAATTATTTCTTCTATCCGGTCTATGGCGCGCTGTGCCGCCTGCTCGACGGGTTGGGCGTGTTTGCCGGCGACCCGCGGCGCCAACTCACGATCCTCAATGCCGCGAGCGCCAGCGTCTGCCTCGGCGTGGTCTATCTGATGGTGCGCGCGCTGACCGGCGACCGGCTGATCGCGCTCACCTCCGCCCTGTTCCACATCGCCTGCAGCTACGTGCTGTTCCTCGCCATCACCAACGAAGACATCATGCCGAGCTATACGCTCACCTTCGCGTCGATGGCGCTGGCCAGCATCTGGTTCGCGGGGCCCACGGCGGCGCGCGTCGTGGCGGTCGCGGCTCTGTTCAGCCTGGGCTGGCTGATGGAATGGCGGCTGATGTTCCCCACCCTGCCCGCCATGCTGGCCGCCCTTTGGCTGTGCGAGGCGCGGCTTGCCCGCCGGTTCGTTTGGGTCGGGTTGTTCCTGGCGACGGTCCTCGCCATGGCCGTCGTCGCGGCTTGGGCGTGGCGCGGACATAGGGGCGCCGTCGGCCCGCTCGAGCTGCTGTGGACGGGCAAGGGCGTCGCCACGGGCTGGGCCGGTTTCAGCTGGTCGAAGGTCGGCGGTACGCTCGACGGAACGGTCGCCTACCTGCTCGGCACCGCGATCACCAACTTCCCCGCGATCCCGGGATGGGACCTGTGGCGCGGGCTCTCGCTGCTGGCGATCCTGGCCATCGCCGGCGTGGCGCCGCCGATGCTGTGGCGGGCGCGCAACGACAATCGAGCGCGCGCACTGGCCGTCGTGTTCGGCGGCACGTTCCTCGCCGGCGTGGTGTTCAATCTCTACTCCCAGCCGCAGGACCCGCAGATGCAGATCAACATCATGGGCTGGCTGACGGCGGGCTGGGCGCTGGCGGCGGTCGCGGTGCGGCGACGCTGGCCCCGGCGCGGACTGGCGGCGATGGCGGGGCTCGCGGCGTTGTTGCTCGCCCACAATGTCTGGAGCCTGGCGCCGCTGCGCGGGCTCGACAGCGCCTGGCATCGCGCCATCGAGCATGTCGGCCGCGAGGCCAATCCCGAGCGCACGGTCTTCGTGATCCACGACTTCGACTGGACGATGGTCTATGCCTCGCTGCATTGGGGCTTCGCGCTGCCCGGCGTCGACACGCTGGCGCCCGCGCCGCAGGCCACGCCGCTGTTCAAGTGGATCGGCTTGGCCAGCAATATCATCGTAAACCCCGGCTGGGATGCCGACCGGATCGTGGCCGACCTGCGCGACCAGATCGACCACGCGTTGGAGCTGGGCTACGACGTCGTGATCGCCCGCCTGTGGGAACTGGACGGGGCCCAGCTCGAAGCCACGACCGGCACGATCGCCAACAACAGCCATGCCAGCGCCATCGGGCGCATGCTGCATCGCGACTATAGTGCCACCTTCGCCTTCGAGGACCCGCTGGCCGGCCGGTTCTACCGCCTGCAGCGCACGCACTGAAGGCTGGCCGCAGGCTACATCGTCGTTTGCTGAATGCGCCGCTCGTCGAGACCGACCGAGCGTGCCGTCTCGACGATGGCAGCCCAGGTATCGTCGGGCAGCGGCACGCCGTCGGTCAGGCGCGTCTTGCGCATGCGCACCTCGGGCTCGCCCGGCACCAGAACCTCGCCGCCGTCCGACGCCGGTTTGGAGCTCTTCACGAAGTCGACGTACTTGGCGATGTCGCCGGGGAAAAAGCCTGCCGGATCGAACACCTTGGGATCGAGGTAGAACGACAGCATACCGTTGGCGAAGCGGCCGCGCTTGGGGTCGGTGGCGCCGTTGCCGCTGAGCGAGCCGCCCAGCATCTCGCACATGAAGGCAAGGCCCGAGCCCTTGTGATCGCCGAAGGCCCGGATGGCGCCGGTGCCCTGCCGGTAGTCGCGCAGGCCGGTCGGCGTGTAGGGACCGTAAAGCAGGTGCGGGTCGCTGCCCGGCGTGCCGTCAGGGCCGATCAGGGCGCCGTCGGGCAGCTTCTTGCCGCCCTGGCTTGCCACCAGCACCTTGCCTTCGGCCACGATCGAGGTGGCGAAGTCGAGCACCAGCGGATCCTGGCCGGGGCGCGGGATGCCGACGCAATAAGGCGCCGTCGAGAAGCGGCGCTCGACGCCGCCGAAGGGCGCCACCAGCACGCTGCCTGCGGCGTTGACGAAGTGGATCGACACCAGCCCCGCCTCGGCCGCCATCTCGGCCCAGTCGCCGACCCGGCCGATATGGCCCGCGTTGCGCAGCGTGACGGCGGAAAGGCCGTTCTTGCGGCATTTCTCGATGCCGATGCGGGCGGCCTGCGGCGTCACGGTCTGGCCGAAGCCGTACTTGCCGTCGATCACGGCGATCACCGGCGTATCGACCACAACGTCGACCGTGACGTCGGCCAGCACGGTGCCGTTCTTCTTCTGCGTGGCATAGCGCGGCACGCGCACGACGCCATGGCTGTCGTGGCCCGACAGGTTGGCGCTCACCAGATAGCGGCCGATGCGGCCACCCTCCTCCGTCGAGCAACCCGCCGAGGCAAAGATGTCGGCGACGAAGGCCTCGAGCGCCTTCGCCTTGATCGTTACCGTCATGTCAGGACTTCGTCGTGCGCGCCAGGTTGGCGACGTAACCGCGGTTCCAGGTCGGGTTGATCATGACCTCGTTGATCACGATGTGCGCCGGCAGGCAGGCGATATAGCGAATCAGGTCGCCGACATCCTCGGACTGGGCCATGCGCGCGCGCTCTTCCTTGGTCACGGGAATCGGCCGCTTGTCGAGGATGGGCGTGGCCACCTCGCCCGGACAGACGACCGTGGAGCGGATGCCGTTGACGCATTCCTCCATGTTGATGGTGTGGCTCATCGCCACCACGCCGTGCTTGGCGGCCGAGTAAGCCGCGCCGCTCAGCAGGCTGGGATTTCGGCCGGCCATCGAGGAGGTGTGGATCAGCACGCCGCCCTTCTTCCGACGCATCATCGGCAGCACCGCCGTCGAGCAGTAGAAGGCGCTCGACAGGTTGCCGTCGATCACCTGCTCGGCCCCGGCGGGCGTCAGCTGCTTCCAGCTCCGTTCCAGGATGTTGAGCCCGGCATTGTTCACCAGGATGTCGCAGCGGGCGAACCTCTTGTCGATGTCGGCGGCGATGCGGGTGACCGCCGAAGCCTTCATCAGGTCGCCCGGCTTCACCACCGCCTTGCCGCCGGCCTGCTTGATGGTGGCGGCCGTGGCATCGAGCGGCTCCTTGCGCCGACCGGTCAGAACCACCGCGGCGCCCTCCTTGGCGAGCGCGATCGCGGCCGCCTGACCAATACCGGAGCCAGCACCGGTCACCCAGGCGACCTTGCCCGTCAACGAAGCCATCGATGTCTCCTTGTTGCTTGAATCCTTGTGACTACGGACCTAGGTCCGCAGTCAAATCACCTTGCCGGTGGTGTCGTCGATCAGATGCATGTTGCTGAGATCGGCGCGGAGCTTCATGGATTTGCCGGCCATCGCGTTGGCGTTGGGATTGACCCGGCCGCAGATCTCGGCACCGCCGATCGTGAAATAGACCAGCGTCTCCATGCCCATCGGCTCGACGACCTCGATCACCTGGTCGAAATCATGCTGGTTCGGCTCGACGTGCGGGCGCGTTTCGATGATGTGTTCCGGCCGCAGCCCGAGCACCAGGTTGGGCTTGCCGACATAGGCGCTGTAGCGCGCGGTGCGACCCTCGGGCACGGCGAACGCCAGCTTGTCGCTCAACCGCACGCGCAACGCACCGGCGGCCTGGTCGAGCTGGCAGGGAATGAAATTCATCGCCGGCGAGCCGATAAAACCCGCCACGAACTTGGTGGTCGGCGAGTGATAGAGATCGTTGGGCGTGCCGACCTGCTCGATCAGGCCGGCGTTCATCACCACCACGCGGTCGGCGAGAGTCATCGCTTCGACCTGGTCGTGCGTCACATAGACCGTGGTCGTCCGCACCTTCTGGTGGACCTTCTTGATCTCGGTGCGCATCTGGACGCGCAGCTTGGCGTCGAGATTCGACAGCGGCTCGTCAAACAGGAACACCTTGGGATCGCGCACGATGGCGCGGCCCATGGCGACGCGCTGGCGCTGGCCGCCCGAGAGCTGCTTGGGCTTGCGGTCGAGGAGCTCGGTGATGTCGAGGATCCCGGCCGCCTGCTTGACCCGACGATCGATCTCGTCCTTGGGCGTCTTCTTGAGCTTCAGGCCGAACGACATGTTCTCGTAGACGTTCATGTGCGGGTAGAGCGCGTAGTTCTGAAACACCATGGCGATGTCGCGGTCCTTGGGCGGCACGTCGTTGACGATGTTGCCGCCGATCGCGATATCGCCGCCGGTGATCTCCTCCAGCCCGGCGATCATGCGCAAGGTCGTGCTCTTGCCACAGCCCGACGGGCCGACCAGCACGATGAACTCCTTGTCGGCGATGTCGAGATCGACGCCGCGCACCGCGGGCACTTCGTCGTACTTCTTGAAGACCTTACGCAACGTTACCTGAGCCATTGTTTCTATCCTTTGGTCGAGCCCGCGGTGAGGCCCGCGATGTAATAATCCATGAGGAAGGCGTAGATGATGAGCGGCGGCGCGGCACCGAGCAGCGCACCGGTCATGATCTGACCCCAGTTGAAAACGTCGCCCTTGATCAGCGTCGTCACGATGCCGACCGGGAGCACCAGCTCGCTGGTCGAGGTCGTGAAGGCCAGCGGATAGAGGAACTGCGCCCACGACACGGTGAAGCTGAAAATCATCGCGGCGATGATGCCGGGCATGGCGACGGGGATGAAGATCTTGGTCAGCGTCTGAAACCAGGTTGCGCCGTCGATCAGGGCGGCCTCATCGAGTTCCTTCGGGATGGAGGCGAAGTAACCGATCATGATCCAGGTCGCGAACGGCACCGACAGCGTCGGGTAGAGGATGATCATCGTCCACCAATGATTCATCAATTCAATGTCGGTCCAGTCGCGGACGAAGGCGAACATCTTGAACAGTGGGATGAACAACAGCGTGTCAGGAACCAGGTAGGTCAGGAACACACCCGTCGCAATCGTGGCCGATCCCCAGAACTTCATGCGTGCCAGCGCAAAAGCCGCGAACACGCTGATCAGCATGGTAATGGTGACCACGCAAACCGACACCAGCGCCGAGTTGCGGAAGAATATAAGATACTGGTTCTGCGTCAGCAGCTCGATGTAGTTGGACAAGGTAGGCGCATAGACCCACCACGGGTTCTGGGCCGCCGAAATCTCCGCGCTGCTCTTCAGCGAGGTAATGAGCATGTAGATCGGTGGCAACAGGAAGAAAGCCGCGAACAGTACGAGGAAGAAGTACGACCAGCGCAGCGCCCATTTGCGGTCGCGGCTGATGCTGCCGTATCTGACGGGCCGGTCGAGCGTGCCGACGGCGATCGAGGCGTTGGCCATCAGACTTCACTCCCGCGCTTGTTGATGTCGCGCAAGATGAACGTCGCCGCCACCGCCAGGATCGGCACCATGAACAACGACACCGCCGCGCCCTGCGGGATGTCGCCGCTTTCGATGCCGACCTTAAAGGCCCATGTGGCGAAAAGCTGCGTCGAGGTGAGCGGCCCACCTGCGGTCAGGATGCGCACGATGTCGAAGTTCGCGAAGGTCACGATCAGCGAAAACAGCGCGGTGATGGCGATGATGTTGCGCATCATCGGCAGGGTCACGTACCAGATGCGCTGCCACCAGGTGGCACCGTCGATCGAGGCCGCCTCATAGAGCTGCTCGGGCACCGACTTCAGCGCCGCCAGGTACATGATCATGAAGAACGGAGCGCCGACCCATATGTTGACCAGGATGACCGAGAAGCGCGCCCAGTCCGTCTCGCCGGTCCACGGAATGCCGGCGATGCCGAAATGCGCCAGTATCCAGTTGAAGGCGCTGTAGGATGGATCGAACAGCCATAGCCAGGCGAGCGTGCTCATGGCCGGCGGGATGACCCATGGCACCAGCAGCATTCCGCGCCACTTGCGCTGGCCCTTGGTGGGGATGTTGTGGACGAAGTGCGCCACGATGAAGCCAATCAGCGCCTTGAAGATGACCGCGGTGATGGCAAACAGGCAGGACTGGAAGACGACATCCCAGAACGTCTGGCGCTTGAGCAGGAATTCGAAGGTGCCGAGACCGACGAATTTGGTCATCGATTTATTGAGCATCGCCAGCCAGATCGCGTATCCCGTCGGATAGGCCACGAGAGTCAGGATCAGTAGGATCAACGGCAGCGCCATCAGGAAGGCGATCGTCGACTTG
>PLYQ01000269.1 GCA_003153415.1 Rhodospirillales bacterium
TGCCGACGCCGCGCACGCCGGTGAGCATGAAGGCATGGGCGATACGGCCGGTAGCGATGGCGTTGCGCAGGGTGCGCACCATCGCCTCCTGGCCGATCAGGGTAGTGAAATCGACGGGACGGTATTTGCGGGCGAGCACCCGATAGGGAAGCGAGTCCTTGGCTTCCGGCATGGCATGGTGTCCTACCCGTGACGCGCCGTGGCCCCTTAGAGCCCGGCGGTCGTCGCGCCTGGGCCGCCCGTTCCCCGCGACTGCGCGCGCGGGAGGTACGGGTGAGAGACCGGCATGACCCGAAGCGAATTCGTTACGGCTGCTTCCTTCCGGATCTGACCGGGTTGGCGACTGCTCCGCCCACACCGGCCCCTCAATCGGGTTATATCAGGAGTCCGGGCGACGGGTACAAGGGGAAGACTGGGCCTCGGGAAGTGCGGAAAGTGCAGGAAGTACAGGATCGAGTTCCTGCACTTTGGGAGGCTGCGCGGATTGGTGTATTCAACGGATGGGTCCGAATCGGGACGAATCGGGCCGTCGCACCGTCTCAAGCCCATCCTTTGAGACGGTGAGACTCGACCTAGACCGCGACCGACTGTCCTTCGGCGAGGGCCCGCTGGGTGGCGAGCGAGACGGCGAGCGCTTCGATCGCGCGCTCCACGTCCAGCAAGTCCGGGTCAGCCGTGCCGCGGATGCAGTCGACGAAGCCTTTCAGTTCGACTTCGTAGGGGTTGCGGCCGACCAGCGACACGGGTCGGGGCGCAACCTTGTTCTCGGCAATGGTGAATGTGCTGCGGGGTGGGCCGTTCTCGAACACCGTCTGCAATTCGAAGCAGGCGCGCTCGAACAGGGCGCGGAAGCCGACCGAAAAGGGAAAGCCCACCGGCATCAGGCCGCTCGCCACGACGGTAGCACTACGATGGTCGTCGTAGCTGAGAAGCGCGGTGATTTCGCCCGCTCCCGCTGCGGACAGCCGCGCAGGCCTACCCATCAGCCAGTTCACGACGTCAAAGTCGAAGGTCATGAGTTCGATACAAGGATCTCCGTAATGCGGCTTGTGGTCGGGTGCCTCGGGCCGCAGGTAGGAGCCCAGCCGGAAGGTCGATAGGCTCAGCAACCGGCCATGGTCGCCGGAAGCGACGGCGGCCTTGAGATGCTGGTAAGCGCCGATCGAGCGCATGAGCAGCCCGACCTGCAGAAGGCGGCCAGCCCGCCGTGCCACATCGCGCATCGCGCGCGCGTCTTCCAGGCGAAGCGTCAGCGGCGTCTCGCAGAAGACATGCTTGCCGCAGCTTAGCGCTGGAATGACAAACGAGTGGTGAACCGGAGTCGGCAGGCAGACGTCGATGGCGTCGATGTCGCGAGCCTCGATCAGGGCAGAAGCTTCATCGACAGGCTTGGCTTGGCAGATCGACGCGACGGACCGTGCGCGGTCCTGATTGCGTGAGTACACACCGACGACCTCGACGTCGGGCAGGACTGCGTAAGCTGCGGCGTGTGCGGCGCCCATCGTGCCAGCGCCTAGTAGACCGATCCGGATCATGGGAGAGAGACTCCCCGAACTCACCGTCAAAGACCAGCGTTGGAGCACGGGAAAGGCTGTCTTCCTGAAGACGCGCATCTCCGATGACGCGATGACTACATCGGGCCCTGCTAGTCTTCTATCATGGACGGCACCTCAAAACAACTTTAAAGTGCTTTTTATATTTTCATTACCCTCTATAGGAGAGTCTCACAGCCTCAAAGGCATGGTTTGAGACGGTGAGACTGTTGCGGCTCTCTGGCTGAACGCCCCCGAACACCCTCCCAAAGTGCAGAAACCCTTCCTGCACTTTCCGAGGGTGCGCAGAGGGCCCCAGCGACGGAGGAGTGCAAATACCCGCGCTTCGATGCGGGACTGGCGCAGGCTCGGCATCCGTATAGGTTGGCTGGATCTCTGTGGGGAGAGACATCCATGCTGCGATCGAGTTGGCCGAGCCTGCTCAAGGGGTTCGCGGCGATCCTCTGCGCCGTGGGCATCGCATCGCTCGCCTTGATGTATTTCCTGCCCGCGCCGCCCTCGACGATCACGATGGCCGTGGGCTTCAAGGGCGGTTCGTACGAACTCCTGGGCGCCCAGTACAAGGAAATACTGGCGCGCTCCGGCGTGGAATTGGTGCTTCGCAACGCTGCGGGGGGTGCAGAACACTTCGAACTGTTGCGCGACCGGAATTCGGGCGTTGCCGCCGCCATGGTTCAGAGCGGTATCACCGACAGCGCGCACGCCCCTGGGCTGTTGTCGCTGGGAAGCGTCAACTACCAGATCTTTTGTGCCTTCTATCGTGCCACGGAGGTGCTGGACGATCTGACGGAACTCAAGGGCAAGCGCATCGCCATAGGTCCGGTCGGCAGCGGCTCCCGGATGGTTGTCGAAAATGTTCTGAGGGTGAGCGGCGTTACTCCGAAGACGTCGACGCTATTGCCTGTGGCGGGTCAGAAAGCCGTCGACGAATTGGTCGCGGGCACGGTCGATGCGGCGATTTTGGGCCTGTCTTCGGATTCGCCGCTCATTCAAACCTTGCTGCGCGATCCCCGTATGCGGCTCATGAGCGTCGCGCGGGCCGAAGCGCTCACCCGATACTTCCCGTCCCTCTCACGAGTGGTGTTGCCGCAAGGGGCGATCGATTTCGAGCACAAGATCCCGGCCAGCGACATTGTCCTCTTCTCGGCCACCAACTCGGTCGTGGTGCGCGACGATCTTCATCCGGCGCTCATCGGCCTGCTGGCCCAGGCCTTGGTGGAGACACACACCAAGGCGGGGCTGTTTCAGCGCACCGGTGAGTTCCCGACCCAGACCGATCACGAATTCCCCATGGCCGAAAGCGCGACGGATTTCTACAAGAACGGCCCTTCGTTCCTCAATCGCTATCTGCCCTTCTGGATGGTGCCCCACGTCAAGCGATTGCTCGCCGTGGCGTTGGCCGCCGGGGCGATCGCCTATCCGCTGTTCAGCTTCGCGCCTAAGCTCTACCTCTGGATCGTGCGACAGTTCATGGCGAAGCTGTATCGTCGCCTCCGGGTCGTCGACCAGGAACTGCAGTCGGAACTTAGTGAACCTCAGGTGGTGGCCATGCAATCCGATCTGGAGAGCATCGACCGGGCGTCAACCATTCTTCCGCTGCGACACTCCGATCTGTTCTTCGATTTCAGCGGGCACATTGCCTCGACACGCGCCCGCCTCGCCGCGCGTCTCGCCGACTTGCAGAGTCCCGTAGCCAGACTTGCCTAGCGGCTGGCAGCCCGGAGGAGTGCGACGAGGTCGCTCGCGGGTCGCTCGTTGTTTGCACGCTTCTGAACCTGGCGTATGGTCCCGGCGGGGCACGTGTGGCTCCGGTCCGGGAGGGAACATGGCTGCAGCGAAGTCTGCTTCACGAAAGTCCGCCGCGAAGAAGGCAGCGAAGACGCGGAAGTCCCGAGCGGCGGGAAAGAAGGCTGCCGCAACACGCAAGCGGCGGGTGGCGGGAAAGAAGGCTGCTGCAACGCGCAAGCGGCGGGTGGCAGGAAAGAAAGCCGCAGCAACACGCAAGACGCGCACGGCCGCCAACACGGCTCATGTGCCGCCGGCCATTGCCGACATCGACGGCCGCATCGCAATGGTACGGAACAACCTCCGTGAACTGGTCGAGCAGGCCACGGCCCAGTCCGGCGCTTCGACCGAAGAACTGATGTCGCAACGCATCGCCGAACAGGAGGCGAGACTCGCGGCCCTGATCGAGCAGCGCGAGAAACTTGCGCCGTGATTACGGCACGCGGCCGGTACGAACCTTCTTCGTCGCCGCTGCGTCGACCACGCCCTTGGCCGAGATCACGACGCCATAGTCCCTGAGCGCCGTCGCTACCGAGATCACCTCGTCGAGCACGTCGTCGGCCACCTTCGCCGGGTCGCGCTCCAGCGGATTGCCGTAGCCGCCGCCGGCCGGGCCGTAGCAGACGAAGCGGCCGCCGGTGCCGATGTTCATGTGCGGCACCTTCGACGGCAGTGCGCGATCGGCGCTGCCGGGGGTGATCAGATCGAGCTTGGCCGGGCTGCCCTCGTTGCCGCCGAGGAAGCCCCACGGGCGATAGCGATGGCCTTCGCCTTCGACCGAGGCGCCGCCGTCGCTCAGGAAGGTGAACTCGCGCACCGAGCCCAGGCCGCCGCGCCACTTGCCGGCACCGGTCACGTCCTCGCGCAACTCGTAGCGCAGCACGCGCAGCGGCAGGTGGGTCTCGATATCCTCGATCGGGTTGTTGCGGGTGTTGGCGTAGAGCGTGTCGACGGCGTCCATGCCGTCCTTGCCCAAGCGACCGCCGTAGGAGCCCTCGAAGATCTCCATGTGCACCCAGTGGGTCTCGTCCTTGAGGCCCGAAAAGGCGATGACCTTGAGATTGCCGATGCCGGCCGAGACATTCCCCGGCATGGCCGCCGATAAAGCCTTCATGACAGTGTCGGCAAGCTGATTGCCGGGGCAGAAGCGGGCGATGGTGGGCGCCGGGAAAGTCGGGTTGGCCAGGCACCCCTTAGGCGCGATGATGGTGATCGGCCGGATCAGGCCCGCGTTCACCGAGATATGGCCGTGGATCTCGGTGTCGAGCAGCACCGAGCGGATGGTGAGCCAGATCGCGATGTCGGCGGTGCCTTCGAGCGGCATGTTGATCGGCCGGTCGGGCACCTGCGGCGCGGTACCGGTGAGATCGACGACGAGAGAGTCGTCCTTCTTGGTGATGGTGACGACGATCGGCAGTTCCTTCTTCGAAGGATCGGCGCTGTCAAGATAGCCGTCGATCGCGGTCTCGGCGCGATAGACGCCGTCGGGCAATTTGGCGATGGCTCCGCGCATCAGCCGCTCGGCGTGGTCCATCAGGGCCACGCAGGCGAGGTCGAAGGTCTCGATGCCGTAGCGCTCGACCAGCTCGACCAGGCGTTCGGCGCCGATGCGCGCGGCCGCGACCTGGGCATCCATGTCGCCGACCACGAGGTCCGACGCGCGGATATTGTCGCGCACGATCTGCCACACCATGTCGTTCTTTACACCGCGGTCGTAGACCTTGATCGCCTTGAACTGCAGGCCCTCGGCGTAGGCGTCGATTGCCTCGACGATGCCGCACGAGCCGGGCGAAAGAGCGCCGATGTCGAGATGGTGCGCCGTGGTGGCGGCGAAGGCGATCAGCCGGCCCGCCACGAACACCGGCACGACGAAGGCGACGTCCGGGCCGTGGCTCGCGCCGGAGTAGGCGTCGTTATGCATGATGACGTCTCTGGGATGGATCGTGTCGCCGCGATCCTTGAGCGTCTTCAGGATGCCGCGGATGTAGCCCGGGATGGGGCCTGACTGTAGCGGCGTCGATTGCGCCGATTCAGCCAGACCGCGGCCCTCGGCGTCGACAAGGGCAGCACCAAAATCTTCCGACTCGCGAATGATCGAGGAATAGCTCATGCGCATCAACTTGTAGCCCATCTCGACCGCGATGTTTTCGAGCGCGCCCTGGATCACTGACGTGGTGATCGGGTCGATGCGATCGGGCTTCGGCGCGGGCTGGCGCAGCGGGGCGGTGCTCATGATGCTCTCCTCAGGCGTCGGCGCGGCGGATTATCAGGTTGCCGCTGGCATCGGCTTCGAAATTGTGCTGCGGCGGGACCACGGTCGTCGAATCCATTTGCAGCACGATGGCAGGCCCGGGGATGCGCTCGCCGATCGGCAGGAGATCGCGGCGGTAGAAGTCGGTTGGATAGTCGGCGAGCTTGGCGCCGACGCGGAAGGTGCAGAGGCCGCTCCTGATCTTGGCGGCCGCCGAGGAGTTTCCGCCAGTCGGTGCGGGCTTGGCGATCTTGGCGGCGCTCGCCGCCCCGACCTGCCGCAGGTTTACGATCTCGATCGCCTGGTCGGCGAAGTGATGGCCGTACTCGCGCTTGTGCACCTCGTGGAAAGCGTCGAAAGCCTTCGCCATCGCGGCGGCATCAAGCGGGCCGTCGGGGAAGGCCACGCGCAGCTCGTAACCCTGGCCGACATAACGCAGATCGCCGCGGCGCTCGAACGTCACCTTGGCCAGGTCGATGCCGTCTGATGTGAATCGGCCGGAGAGTTCGGTCGCCATAGCGGCGAAGTCGGAATTGATGCGCGCCAGGTCGACGGCGGCGGAGACCTGGAACGAGGTACGGATGGCGTCGTAGCGCAGGTCGCTGATTAGCAGACCCACCGCCGAGGTGATGCCGGGATGGGGCGGCACGATGGTTTCGGGAATGCCCAGCATGGCGGCCACTTCCGCGCCGTGCAACGGGCCTGCGCCGCCGAACGCCACCAAGGTGTAGTTGCGCGGATCGATACCCTTCTGGACGGTGCGCGAGCGGATGGCGTTGGCCATGTTGGCGTTGATCACGGTGATTACGCCCTCGGCGGCCTCGCGGTCGGTCATGCGGAGCTCGCGGGCGAGGTCGCCGATCACGCGCCGCGCCGCCACCTCATCGAGCGACATGGTGCCGCCCAGGAAGTTGCTGTGATCGAGACGGCCCAGGACCACGTTGGCGTCGGTTACGGTGGCTCGGGTGCCGCCGCGGCCGTAGGCGGCGGGTCCCGGCACCGCGCCGGCCGAGCGCGGCCCGACCTTGAAGGCACCGGCCTGGTCTACGAAGGCGATGGAGCCGCCGCCGGCGCCGATCGTATGGACGTCGATCATCGGCACCAGCACGGGGAAACCGGCGATCCAGGTGTCGCGCGCCGTGGCCTCGCCGAAGCCGCCCTCGGTGACGATGCCGATATCGGCCGAGGTGCCGCCGACGTCGAAGGTGATGAGGTTGCGCTGGCCCGACAGGCCGCCCGCCCAGTCGCCGCCAATCACGCCGGCCGCCGGGCCCGACAGCAAAGTGAGCACCGGCCGCTCGGCCACCATGGCGGGCGTGGCCACGCCGCCGTTCGAGGCCATGATCCGCAGCTCGGCTTTGAAACCGTTGGCCTCGATCTCCGATTCCAGGCGCGTCACGTAGTTGCGCACCTTGGGGCCGACGAAGGCGTTCATCGCCGTCGTCGTGAAGCGCTCGAACTCGCGGAACTGGGGCGACACCGACGAGGAGGTGGTGGCGAAACACTCGGGATATTCCTCGCGCACGATTGCCATGGCGCGCGCCTCGTGCGCCGGATCGAGATAGGAGAACAGGAAGCAGATGGCGATCGCTTTCACGCCAGCTTCCTTCAGTTCGCGCGCCGCCTGGCGGACGCCCGCCTCGTCGAGCGCCTCCAGCACCGCACCCTTGGGCGGCACCAGCCGCTCCTTCACGGTCTTTCGATGGCGGCGCTTGACCAGTGGCCGGCTCTGCCAGGGGATGTCCTGCATGATCGAGTAGTGCTGCGGGCGTTGATGGCGGCCGATGTGCAGGATATCGCGGTAGCCGCCTGATGTGATCATGCCGGTGACGGCGCCGTCGTGCTCGAGGATGGAATTGGTGGCGATGGTGGTGCCGTGGAATACTGTGTCGATCGTGTCGCGCGCGATGCCATACTTGTCGCAAAGCGCCGTCAGCCCCTCGACGACGCCGCGCGAGGGATCGTCCGGGGTGGTTGAGATCTTATGTACCTCGGTCTGGCCGGCTTCCGTGTCGGCATAGACCAAGTCGGTGAAAGTCCCGCCAACATCCACGCCGATCAACCGCATTACCACCCTCCCGACATCCGTTAGCCAGGAGGCAGCAAGACACGGGCCAACCCCTGCCGTCCATCCCTAGAGTATTTTACAGTACTGGCATGGCACTTGCTTCTTTCGACCTCATGGCGAAAAAGCCCGATATCGAACTGGTGGCGCTCACCAAGCGTTTCGGCGACGCCGTGGCGGTCGATGCGGTCAATCTGCGCATACCTGCAGGCTCCTATTGCTGCCTGCTCGGCCCCTCCGGCTGCGGCAAGACCACGACCTTGCGCATGATCGCCGGCCACGAGGAGGCGAGCGAGGGCGACGTCATCCTGGGCGCCGAAAATATCACCCATCTGCCGCCGGCGGCGCGCGGTACGGCGATGATGTTCCAGAGCTACGCGCTGTTCCCGCATCTTGATTGCACCGACAATGTGGCCTTCAGCCTGAAGATGCGCGGCGTCGACAAGGACACCCGCCGGGCCCGCGCCCTCGACATGCTGAAGCGCGTCCAAATGGAGCCCTTCGCCGGCCGTCTGCCGGCGCAACTCTCGGGCGGTCAGCAGCAGAGGGTGGCGCTGGCGCGGGCGCTGATTACCGACCCGCAAGTCCTGCTGCTCGACGAGCCGCTGTCGGCACTCGATCCGTTCCTGCGCGTCCGCATGCGCGAGGAGTTGAAGACCCTTCAGACGCGGCTCGGCATCAGCTTCATCCACGTCACGCACAGCCAGGACGAGGCGATGGCGCTGGCCGACGTCGTGGTGGTGATGAACGGCGGGCGGATCGAGCAGACCGGCTCGCCGCGCGAGGTCTTCAACCGCCCGGCCTCGGCCTTCGTGGCGCGCTTCATCGGCGGCCACAACGTGCTGCCGTCGGCGGTGGCGCGCGCGCCTGTGGATCCAAGGGGGGGCGAAGGCGCCTTTGTCGCGATCCGCGCCGATCGCATGACCGTCCAGCCGGGCACCGCGTTGCAGGCCGATGCCTCGTCGCTGAGCGGCGTGGCGCGGTCGGTCGAATATCTCGGCACGACGGTGCAGATCGGCATCGACGTGATCGGGCTCGAGACGCTGAGCGCCGTGGTGCCGGAGGCGCGCTTCGATGCGACCCCGGTCAGCCCGGGCCAGTCGGTGGTTCTGTCATGGACGCCCGGGGATGTGCATGTCCTCGGACGATAGAGGGAGGCGGCCCCGCGCCGTCGCAAGCAGAGGAGAGGTCGATATGGCTCGGAAACTGAATGGCGGCGTGGGACGCCGCAGACTGTTGAAAGGCGCGGCAGGCATCGCCGGCGCCGCGTTGGGCAGCGGCGCAGTCACCGGCTTCCCGGTGATCTGGGCGCAGAACAACAAGAACATCGTGCTGCGCCAGTTCGGCACCGGCGTGTCGAACATCAACGAGATCGCCGACAAGGCCAAGGCCGACCTGGGCTTCACCATCCAGATGA
>PLYQ01000050.1 GCA_003153415.1 Rhodospirillales bacterium
CCAACTTAAGTGGCGAATGCTCTAGTGCGCGACCATCTGGCGGCCGCCGGCATTGTCGCAGCGATTGCGACTGCTGGTATGGCGGGCCTCGGCCGCCCGTTGGTCGATCGCCCATCGCGGCACGTCCTGCTGGCCCTGATGACCTCCGGAATCGCGCTGCTGGCCTATTACTCGCTCTTCAGCTTTTCATTTTGTTTCTATGAGCGGTACTTCGTTCCGATCAAGTTGCTGATGGTCATCCTGCTGGCGCTCGTACTGGTGCGCGCGCTCAACTGGGTCGGCAATCGCCTGGTCGCCAATGGCCTGGCGCTGGTAGTCGCTACGATTGCCGTCAGCTCGAACGTCTCCTGGATTGCCCACGACTTCGGCCTGCCCTCGAGTGGACATTTCGGCGAGGAATCCCACGACATCGTGCGCTCGCCCTACGCCACCGACGGCTCACGACTCGGCCTGATGGAGTCCGGACGGTTTGGCTTTCTCTATCCGACGCGGGTCGTCAATCTCGATGGCNNCGATTTCGACGTGGCCTTTTTCGACGAAAGGCTGCCGGCCTGGCGCGACATGTATGCGCCGGCGGGCAACTTCCACTCGCTCGACATTTTCGCAAAAAGAGCGCCGGCGCGCTGATCACCTTCCCCTGAAGGCTCGCGCGATCTGGTCCTGCATTGGCTTGATGAGATAGGATATCGCCGTACGCGGCTCGGTCTGGAGGAAGGCCTCGACGGGCATGCCGGCCAGCAGTTTCTGGCCGTCGAGCCGCTGAAGCTCGGTATCGAAAATTCGGATGCGCACCGAGTAATACGACTCGTTTTTCTTATCATCCTGCGTGACGTCGGCAGCAATGCGGACAACCTCGCCGTTGAGCTCGGGCGTGGTGCGCTGGTTGAACGCCGGGAACCGCACCACCGCCGGCTGCCCCGGACGCACCTGGTCGATCTCCTGCGGCGCGATTTTCGCCTCGATGATCAGCGTGTCGCCGTCGGGCACGATCAGCATGACCGGCTCACCCGCCTGGATGACGCCGCCGACCGTGTGCACGGTGCGCTGAAAGACCTTGCCGTCCTGCGGTGCGATGAGATCGACGCGCTTGAGCTGGTCTTCGGCGGCGATCCGCCGTTCGCTCAGCTCGGACTTCTTGCCGCGAATCTCGGCGAGATCCTTGCCGACGTCGACGTAGAGGTCTTCGTTGATTTGCAGAATCTTCAGCCTGGTCTCCACGATACGGCCCTTGGTCTGGGCGATCATGGCGACGAGCGCGCCGCGCTCGCCTTCGAGCCGGGCGCCATCGCGCTCGAGCGCGGTGATCCGGGCGAACGGCACCAGGTTCTGCTTCCACAGGTCGCGCACACCCTTGAGCTCCTGCTGGATCCAGTCGATCTCCTTGGCCTTGGCCGTCTCCTGTTCCTTGTTGCCCTGGATCTGCTGCTCGAGCTGGGCGACCTGCTCCCGGAGCTGCGCTTTCTGGCCTTCGCGGCCCGAGCGACGGATCTCGAACAACCTCTGTTCGCCCGACATCACCCGCGCCACGTCGGGATCGTCGGCCCTGGCGAGGAGGTCCGGCGGGAAATCCACTTTGTCCGCGGCGTCCCGCTCGGCTTCATTTCGCGCCTGACGCGCTGCCAGCTCATCGAGCGCCTTGGTCACGATCGCCAAGCTGGCGCGGGTCTGGGTCTCGTCGAGCCGAACCACGACATCGCCTGCCTTCACGCGATCGCCGTCCTTGACCCGAAGCTCGCCGACCACGCCGCCGGTCGGGTGCTGAACCTTCTTGACGTTCGAATCGACGACGAGCTGGCCGGGCGCGATCACTGCACCCGACAATTCGGTCAGTGTCGCCCAGCCGCCGACGCCGCCGACCAGCAGCACGACGGCCGCGGAGCCGAGGGCGAGATGGCGCCGCAGGGAGTGCTGCGCGGTCATGAGGCTGTCGCCGCAACACGCAGCGGCGTCGATACCGCAGCCGGTGCCTGCGCCATCTCCTTCGGCCCGAAGGCTTGCTGGCGGCCGTCCCTCATCACCAGAATGGTATCGACGCCCGCCAAAGCACTGGGTCGATGGGCAATGACGATCGCAATGCCGCCGCGCGCACGAACGCCCAGGATCGCCCGCGTCAGCGCCTCGTCGCCCTCCTTGTCGAGGCTGGAGTTGGGCTCGTCCAACACCACTAGGAACGGATCGCCGTAGAGCGCGCGCGCCAATCCGATCCTCTGACGTTGCCCGGCCGACAAGACACTGCCGCCCTCGCCGATCTGGGTCTCGTACCCCTCCGGCAAACCGAGGATCAGCTCATGCACGCCGGCTGCTTTGGCAGCGGCGATCACCCGCTCCGACGCAGGTTGCGCCTCGAAGCGGGCGATGTTCTCGGCCACGCTGCCGGCGAAGAGCTCCATGTCCTGCGGCAGGTAGCCGATATGCGGCCCCAGCGACTGCGCCGACCATTGGTCGAGCGCCGCACCATCGAGCCGGATCCTGCCGCGCGCGGCCGGCCAGACGCCGACGAGCGCGCGGGCCAGCGACGACTTGCCCGAGGCGCTCGGGCCGATGATGCCGAGCCCCTGCCCGGCCTGCAGCCCAAACACCACGTCCTGGACGACAATCCGCGGCGTGCCCGGAGGAGCCACGGTCACCGACTCGAGCGCCAACGACCGCGCCGGCCTCGGCAGCGCCATGCGGGCCGGCTCCTCCGGCAGCTTGGCCAGAAGATCGCTGAGACGCCGCCAGCTCTGCCGCGCCGCGACGAAGCCGCGCCACTGGGACACCGCGAGTTCGACGGGCGCCAGCGCCCGCGCCGTCAGGATGGAACTGGCGATGATGATGCCCGCCGTCGCCTGCCCATGGATCACCAGCCAGGCGCCGATGCCGAGCACGGCCGACTGCAGCATCATGCGCAGGACCTTCGACAACCCGCCGAGGCTGGCCGTGACGTCGGCCGCCCGCTGATGTGCGGCGAGGTAGCGGCCATTGCTCTCGCCCCACAGGCCGGCCATGCGATTCGTCATGCCCATGGCCTGGACAGCCTCGGCATTGCGCCGACTCGCCTCGGCCAGGACGTTACAGCTGCCGGCCAATACCGCGGCCTCGCGCGCCGGCGTGCGCGTGAAGACCTCGGTCAACAGCGTGACGACGATCAGCAGGAGTCCACCGGCGGTCGCTGCGAGCCCGATCAAGGGATGAAAGAGAAAGCAGATGCCGAGATAAAGCGGCATCCACGGCAGATCGAACAGGGCCGCCGGCCCGACGCTCGACATGAAGGAGCGCACCTGATCGAGATCCTGCAACGGCTGCAGCCCGCGCGCCGCCGGCGCCACCAGCGGCAACCTCATGAAGATCCGATAGACGCGCTGGCTCAGGGCCTCGTCGAGGCACCGTCCGATCCGCAGAAGAACACGGCTGCGCACGATATCGAGGACGCCCTGGAAGCCGTAGAGAACGAGGGCGAGAACGGCGATGCCGACCAGCGTCGGCACGCTGCGGCTCGGCAGCACCCGGTCGTAGACTTCGAGCATGAAGAACGAGCCCGTGAGATAGAGCACGTTGATCGCGCCGCTGAACAAAGCGACGCCGGTAAAGGCGTTGCGGCACGCCGACAGAGCCTGCGCGAGCTCGGACCGCGTGCCCGACATGTCAGGCCGTCACATCGAAGTGGTGGAGGATGCCGGCGTACTCGTTCGGGGTCTGCGCCACGCCGCTGCTGTCGGGCGCTGCGTAGTGGGCGCCGGCGGTATTGCCGTTGTCGCGCGCCACCGACCACATCGATAGTCGCACGACATTGGCATCGCCCTGCGCGAAGCCCACCAGCGCCTGAGCATCGGCCTGGGTGAAGACCTCCGACGAGACGTCGTTCACCCCGATCATCGGCGTGATGCCGATCTTGACATTGAGCCCGAGGCTGTGGAGCTGGCCTTCGGTCGCAACCGCGGCGTTGATGGCGTTCAACCCCATCTGGCCGTTGTTGTCGACACCCTGCCCGTAATCCATGGCCATGATGTTGACGATGTCGATCTTCACGCCGTCATGGATGGCGCTCTGCAGCACGTTCAGGCCACTGGCAACGAGGCCGGTCGGCAATACCGGCAGGGTGAACGACACCTTGAGGTCCGGGTTGGCCGCCTGGAGGCCGACCAGCGCCTGGTCGCGCAGGGTGATCGAATGCTGGTCTTCCACCGCCGCGCCTTCGATGTCGAAATCGATCGAGTCGACGTGATAGCGGTCGATCACCGACTGGTATTCGGCCTGCAGGGTAGCGGCGTTGGGCGCGGTCAGCGCCGCTTCCTGTCCGGCGGCGCCGCCGAACGAGATGGTGATGTGACCGCCCTGTGCCTGGATCGCCTGGACCTGCGACAGGATGGTCGTTCCGTTGAACAGCGTGTCGTCGGTGATCGCGCCCGCGCCCTGCCAGCCGATGCCGTGGTCGGAACTCAGCATGAAGGCCAGGGTGAAGTTCTGGATTCCCGAGGCGTGGGAAATGGCGACCAGGTCGGCATCCTGCGACATCGCCATGTCGATGTAGGGCGTGAACTCGTGCGCGTGGCTGCCGCCGGTGTTCGGAACCGCCGTGTGCACCGAGATCGCGGTGGCCTGGGTCGACGATCCCGCGGCGTCGAGCGCCGCCACCGAGAACTGGTAGGTGGTGTCGGCCGCCAGGTTGGTGACCGAGTAGCTGGTCCCCGTCGTGGTGGCGATCTGATGGCCGTTCTCGAAGACTGCGTAGCCGGTCACGGCTGCATTGCCGGGCACGGTCGAGGCCTGCCAGCTCAGCATGGTCGAATTGGTCGAGGTGACGTTGGCCGCAAGGTCGGTCGGCACAGTCGGCACCGCATGCGTCGAATCGACGGCGCTCACAACCGTCCAGGGTTGGCCGTTGCCGCTGTTGTGCGCGGGATCGGTGCCCTGGGTCCACCAGTTGGCCTTGTAGATCACGCCGTCTTCGATCGCCGTCAGTCCCGCAGTGTAGACAGTCGTGGCCGACCACGCCGTCGGGCCGGCCGTGCCGGAAATGATCGTCCACGGCGTTCCACCATCGGCGTAGCCGCTGTTCTTGCCCGGATCCGTAGCCTGGTTCCACCAGTTGGCGCGATAGGTGACGCCGTTCTCGGTCGCGGTCATGCCGGCCGTGTAGATGGCGCCCGCCGACCAGGAAGTGACGGGCGGAGCGACGGGCGGCGTCACGGGCGGCGGCGGAGGCGCAACATCATCATTGACGATGGTGCCTGTCGCCGAGCCGTGCGCGATGCTGGCCCCCGATGCGTTGGAAAGAGTGACGACCAGGGTCTCGTTCGCCTCGACCGTGGTGTCGCCTGCGACTGGCACAGTGACTACCTTCGAGGTCTCACCTGCCGCGAAGGTCAGCGTCCCCGACTGCGCCGTGTAATCCGAGCCGGCGGTCGCCGTGCCGTCGCCGGTCGAATAGTGGACCGTCACCGGCCCGGTCGCTGCCTGCGAAAGGCTAACCGTAAAGCTGAGCTGCGCGGTTCCGGCATTGCCTTCCATGACCGAGGCATCGGCGATCGAAATTGCCGGAGGCGTGGGCGGCGTGACGTCGCCCGTGCCATTGAGGGTCAGGCCGGCAGCCGCGGTACCGCCGGCACCAGGCGTCGCCTGGAACCCGAAGGTGGCGTTGCCTCCCGCGACGACGTCGGAATTCCAGCTGGCATTGCGGACCACATAATGGCTGCCGACGTGGCTCACGATCGTCGCGCCCCAGATCTCGGAGATGGCGAACGAGGCGTCGAACTCGACGGTCCAGCCGTGCAGCCCCTGGCTTCCACCAGGCACTGCCATGTTACCGATAAAACCCGAACCCCAATTGTCCGTCACGGCATAGTTGATGCTCGTCATCGCCTTCGTTCCCTTCCGGTCGCTCAGTCCCCTTGCTCGTGGGCGAAATATGTCGCTGCACCCTGCTGACCGCACGGGCGCGCGCCCGACCACTCGGTGAACACGGCAGGAAAATCGTCGAAGCAGCGCCGCGGCCCCTTCGGCAACGGGCCAAACGCTTGCCTGTGCTCGACAAATGGCCTTTGCTCCTCGCGACATGGCTACCAATGTGCCCGCGAGCTCTGCCGCCGCCCGATCGACAGGCTCGCCCGTGTTCTGGCGGGTGCAGATCGTGGGCTGGGGTCTGTTCGCCCTCGTCGACCTGATCGACGAACAGCTCACCTACAACGACATACCGATTGCGCTGTTCCAGACGGTGCTGGTCTACCCGGCGCTCGTGCTGATCTCGACGGCGCTGCGCGCGGTCTATGCCTCGCCAAGCTTCGACAACAGGCTGAGCCAGCGCNNGCCCTGCTGTTCGTCGCCCAGCATGTTTCCGGATGGACGATCCCGACCTGGGATTCACTGCAGGAGATTGTCATCCCGCTCATCCACTATTCGCTGGCGCTGGTGGGCTGGAGTCTCGGCTATTTCTGGATCCATGCCGAGATCGGCAAGCGCAGCGAGCACCGGCATGCGACGGCGGCGGAAGCCGAGGCGCTCCGGGCCGAGCTCGAGGAACTGCGCCTGCAGCTCGATCCGCACTTTCTCTTCAACGCGCTGAACGGCGTGGCGGAGGAGATCCCCGAGCATCCGGCGGCGGCGCTCGCCATGCTGCGCGACCTCACGGCCTATCTGCGGCACTCGCTCGACGGCATCAACCAGACCGTCGTCACGGTCGAGGCGGAAGTCGGCGGGCTGGCGGCCTATCTACGGGTGCAAAAGGCACGCTTCGGCGATCGCCTCAAGACCAGGCTCCACACCGACCCCGATGCCGTCTCGCGTCGGATCGCGAGTTTCCTGCTGCAGCCGCTGGTCGAGAACGCCGTCAAGCACGGCCGGCGCGACAATGGCCTCGACGTGAGCGTCGATGTCCGGCTGACCGGAGATGCGCTGCACATCGAGATCGAGAACACCGGCACGCTCGAGAACGGCACGAAGTCACGCTTGCGCCGTTCCGGGATCGGCCTGGAGAACGTGCGCCGCCGTCTGGCCCTGCACTATCCTGGCCGCCACCAGTTCACGATCGGCGACCGTGTCGGGGAGGAAGGCAAGGTTGTCGCCATGCTCGTGCTGGAGGGAGAGCCGTGCTCCGGGTCCTGATCGTCGATGACGAGCCGCTGGCGCGCGCCGCGATGCGGCGCCTGCTCGCCGTCCATCCCACCGTGGAAATCGTGGCCGAAGCGGAAACCATCGCCGAGGCCGTCGACGCCGTCGCGCAGAAGCAGCCGCAACTGGTCTTCCTCGACATCGAACTGGGCGGCAGCGACGGCTTCGAGTTCCTCGAAGCCCTGGCCAAGCCGCCCGTCGTCGTGTTCGTCACTGCCTACCCCGAGCATGCCGTCGAGGCCTTTGCCGTCGACGCCGCGGACTATCTGCTGAAGCCGGTCGATCCCGAGCGCCTCGCCGAATCGCTGGCGAGGGTCGAACGGCAACTCGCCCGCACATCCGACCCGGCGCCGGCCGGTCCGAGCAAAATCGAACTCAGGACGCCGAGGCGGACGGTGCTCGCAGCGCCCGGCGAGATCGCAGCCCTGCGCGCGGACGGCGATTTCACGCGCGTGCTGCTGGCCGACCAAGCCGAGGTGATGATTTGGCGCACCTTAGCCCATTTCGAGAGCCTGCTGCCGTCGCCGCCCTTCCTGCGGCTCGGGAGGTCGCTGATCATCAATCGCGACCGGCTGCAAAACATCGGGGCGCAATCGCGCGAGAGCACCCGCATTACGCTGCAGGGCATCGCCGAACCCTTGACCTTGGGGCGCGCCGCCGCTGCCCGGTTGCGCGAGGCACTGGCAGCCGACAAGCCGCGACGGGCTCCCTCGAACTAGGCGGCGCGGCGCGCGATGATTTCCATGCAGACGCGATAGCGTTCGCTCACGCTGTAGTGGACGACTTCGAAACCCTGCTCGGCCAGCAGGGAATAGAGGCGTTGCCGGCTGAAATTGTGGAAATGCTCAAGCTCACCCCAATAGGGATTGGCATTGCCGGCATCGAGCAGACGCCAGGCCGCGCAATCGTAGTTGGGCATCGACACGAACAGCACGCCGTCGGCCCGCAGCAGGCGGTGCGCGGCGGCGAGGCCATCGCACGGAAAGGGCATGTGCTCGAGCACGTCGGCCAGGCTGATGACGCTGAACTGGCCAGGCTCGTCGAGGGTCGCGAGATCGGCGCATCGCGCTTCGATGCCCAGGCGCTGCAATGCTTCGACAGTCGCCGGCCGCAAGTCGAGGCCAAGCGGCGCAAAACCCCATTCCTCCGCCGTGAACAGCAGCGAGCCGTTGCCAAAGCCGACGTCGAGCCATCGACCGTCGGCGACATAGCGTGCGACGCGCTCGACGATGTGCGCCGAAATCATGCGCTGCTGCTCAAAGCCGGCGCCCGGCTGCTGGTTGGGATTGGTGCGGGAGAAGATCTCCGACATCACTTCCGGCAGGAAATAGCCGTCGGTGAAGACATGCCCGCAATCGCCGCATTGCATCCAGGTCATCAGGCGGGCAACCACCGGGCGATAAAGCGGGTGCTTGGAGCAGTCGGCGGTGCGAAGGGTCGCCATCTTGCCGGCCTGGCAGAGCGGGCAGGCCTCGAAGGCAATGCGCGGCTTGGGCGCGACCTCCGCCTTGGGCTGAACCGCGCCATAGCCAAAGCTGACGTTGGTCGAGTACGGGTTGTTCACCATGGCCCCCACTCTAGGCGAGGGTAGCGGTAACTCAATTAGCGTTTCGGCCGTTTGCGCTCGGCGAGCAATGCGGCGCAGGCGTCGAGTGCTGCCTTGCGGCACTCCCGCCACCACGGATCGCGCGCCTCCTGGGCAAGCCGGAACATCGCCGCGCCATGCAAGAGGCTCGCAATGGCCAGAGCCGTCGGCCGCACGTCGCGCTCGCGCACGGACGCTCGGCGGATGTAGCCCTCGAACATGGTGAACTCGGCGGCCTGCAGGTCGGGCGTCACGCGGTCGCGATAGCCATAACCGTACAGCAGCTCGTAGTCGCGCGGATGGGCCTCGACGAAGTCGAGCAATCGCGCGCAGCCGTCGAGCACGCTGGTCGACTTGGCCATCGAAGCATCGAAGCGGCCGCGCGCCAGGGCGCGTACGCCGCGCACGATGGCGTCGCGGTCGGTGAAATGGGCGTAGACGCTGGGCGTCGTGGTGGAAGCCTTCTTGGCCACGTCGCGGATCGTCACCACCCCCTCGCCGCCCTCGCTCCACAGCGCATAGGCAGCCGCCAGGATGCGGAACGGCAGGGAGGGATCGGCGGGCCGGGGCATGCTTGACTCTTACTTTTACGCCGTATAAATTATACACCGTTAAGATAATTTACTCAACAACGAGAGCTTCCACCATGAAAATACCTCCCCGTTTCATCGGCCTTGCCATCGGCGCGGTCAGCGGCACGATCTCCTCCACCCTGATGACCTTCATCGGCGTGGCCATGAATTACGGCTTTCACCCCGGCTTCTTGGTCATCTGGCTGAAGGCCGCTGCCATCGGCTACCTGATCGGCGTGCCGCTCTTGATGCTGATCGTGCCGTACATACAGCGCTTCGTCCTACGCCACGCCGCCGTCTGATGCCGCGGCAACCAGCTAACCAGCGGACGGCCACGGCGATTGCCGCGTTCGCTATTGTTGCGATCGCCTTTGCCGCCAATTTCTTCTTCAACCACACGCCCAAGGGCGCCGGGGTGAAGGCCATCCCCGCGTTCTATCCCGTCGTGTTCTTCGTCGGCCTCGGTACGCTTCTACCGGCCTGGCTCCTCGGTGAAGTCACATCAGGCGGCAGTGTGACGGCGCGCCAACTCGGCATTGGTGCCGGCCGGCGCGATGCCATCGCCATCCTGGTTGCCCTGATCGTGGGCGGCGCCGTCGCAGCCCACGCGTTGGCACCGCTGCTGCGCGACCCTGCCGGTCTCAGACTGCTGCATGGCCTGTTCGCCCAGCTCCTCGTGGCCAGCACCGCCGAGGTGCTGTTGTTCCTCGGCATGCTGGGCGTCGGCATCCGCGCGGTGCTCGGCCGCGGCGATGACTGGCTGACGCGTCTGGCCATCGTCGCGGTCTCGAGCCTGGCCTTCGGCCTGTTCCACTTCACCTATCCCGAGCCGTGGAACACGCTGGAAACTGCCGCGACGCTCAGCCTGATCTGGGTCGCCACATCGACGCTGTTCGTGCTGGGCCGCAGCCTTCTCGCCGCGATCGTCTTCGACAATATCCTGGCGGTCGTGGGCTTTGCCCGTAACGGGCTCACCCCGCCACTATCGGCACTCGACGGCTGGCTGCTCGCCGCGGCGGCGCTCGCGGGCTTTTTACTGGTGTTCAGGCTGGCGCGCGTCAGTCGCTGAGACGGAAGCGAATGCGCACCGTGCGCGTCGCTTCCGTCCCCGGTGGCGGCAGGGCCACGCCACACAGCATTGCAAGCGTTGCTGAATCGAGCGTGGCAGATCCGCTGCCCTGCACCACGATGACGTCACTCACCCTTCCATCGCCTCCGACAGTGAAGCGCACGGTGACGTCGCCCTCTTCATGGCGTCGGCGGGCCGCTTCAGGATAGGCCTTGTGTGCGGCCAACCACGCCGCCAGCAGCGCGTTCCAACCCGGGGCAACATTCGGAGCGGCATTCGGCGCCGCGGACGGCGATGCTGCAGCAGGAGCCGAAGGTGCCGCTTGTGCGGGCGCTGCGGGCGCGGGACGTGCCGGCGCGGGTTTCGGCTGAGGCGGCCGCGGTGCCGCCTGCGCGGGCGGAGGCCGAAGCGCCTTGAAATCGGGCGGTGCCAGCGCGTCGGGCGGCGGCGGCAGGGCGGAGTCAAGCATCGGGACGGTAGGCGGCGGCAGCTCCTCGGAAGGCGGCGGAGGAATTGCAGCGGCAAGCGCCTCAGGAGTGGGCTCCGCAGTATCAGTCCGTCTGGATTCGTTCGCGGTCGCGACCGGGGCAGCATTGGGTTCGACAAAGACCGTGATGGTCGCCGCATCGTCGATCGGCGGTCCCGCACCGGCGAAAGCCATCAGGACCACCGCACCGGCAAGCGCATGCAGGGTCAATGATCCTGCGATCGCGCCACCCAGGCTCCATCGTGAGGCGCGCAGGATCTGGACCGGTCGGTCGAGTTGACCATTTGAAATGTTATACTGTAACGTCACCAAGCGACTTTACGAAGCGTGACGGCGGGCGACAAGGGGGGATGCGATGCGGCGGCGTTTGGGCGGATGGGCGTTGGTTCTCGGGGCGGCGCTCACGGCGACGGGGCCAGCCCTAGCCCAGACAAAACCAGATGAGAGCACCCTCGAAATCACGGTCACCGCCAAGCGCCTCG
>PLYQ01000281.1 GCA_003153415.1 Rhodospirillales bacterium
AAGGCACCAACGGCATTCAGGCGCTCGACCTGATCGGCCGCAAGCTGCCGATGAAGGGCGGCCAGGCGGCGCAGCGGCTGCTCGGCGAGATGAGTGCCTTCGTCGCGGCCAACAAGGCCAACGACAAGATGAAGGAGTTCGTCGAGCCGCTCGAGAAGGCGCTGGGCCGCGTCCAGGACGCAGCACTCTACGTCATGCAGAACGCCATGAAGAACCACGACGAGGCGGGCGCCGCGGCGACCGACCTGTTGCGCCTGATGGCGCTCACCGCCATGGCCTTCATGTGGAACCGCATCGTCGTCGCCGCGCTCAAGGGCTTGGCCAACGGCAACGACAACGCCTTCTACGAGGCCAAGCTCATGACCGCGCGCTTCTACCTCGCGCGCGTGCTGCCGCAGACCACGTCGCTCAACCACCAGATCAAGGCGGGTGCGGCGACCCTGATGGCCCTGCCGGCCGAGGCGTTCTGATCGTCACGACCGCGTGGAGTCGAGATAGCGCATGACGCCGACCGCCAGTGCCGCACCCACGAACTGGCAGACGATGAACGCCGGCGCGCCTGCCGGTGAGATGCCGGCAAAGGTGTTCGACAGGGAGCGGGCGATGGTCACCGCCGGATTGGCGAAGGACGTCGACGAGGTGAACCAGTAGGCGCCGACGATGTAGCAGGCGACCGCGGCCGGCAGCGCCGGCTCGGCCGCCCGCCGCGCGGCGATGCCGATCAGCAGAATCAGTCCGAACGTCGCCGTGATCTCGCCCGCCCACGGCCCGATGCCCCAGCGGGTCTTGGTCGAGATCTCGAGGATCGGCAGCTCGAACATCAGGTGCGCCAGCCAGACGCCGAGAACCGCGCCGGCGATTTGCGCGGCGATGTAGGGCACGATGCGCTCGCGGCCGACCATGCCGCGCATCGCCAGTGCCATCGTCACCGCCGGATTGAAGTGTGCGCCGGAGATCGGCCCGAACAGGACGATCAGCGCATAGAGCGCGCCGCCGGTGGCGATGGCGTTGGCGAGCAGCGCAATGGCGACATTTCCGCCGCTCAGCAGCTCGCCCATGATGCCCGAGCCGACGACGGCGGCCAGGAGGAATGCCGAGCCGATGGCTTCGGCCGCGACCGCACGTCCCATCACGCGGCGGCCGAATGTGGGTGGGAGCGGATCAATTTCATAATTTCCGTATTTATCGAAATATAGCGTGGCTGCAAGCTATTCTCCTGTAACGTTTTTGTAACTCATTTTGAGTATACTCGAACTATGGAAACGAATGATGCTGTGCTGGGCTTTGCCGCCCTCTCGCAGGAAACCCGGCTCAACCTCATGCGGGTTCTAGCAGCCAGAGGCGCCTCCGGCATGACCGCCGGCGAGCTTGCTGCGCAGTTGCATCAGCTCCCGTCGACTTTGTCATTCCACTTGGCGGCGCTGGAGCGAGCGGAACTCATCCAGTCAACCCGGCAGGGCCGGCATCTCGTTTACGCCGTGCGCTTCGCCGGCCTGCGCTCGCTTTTCAGTTTTCTGACCGAGACCTGCTGCTCGGGGCGACCGGATTTATGCGGCGACCTTGCCCGGCTGCTTCCTGACGAAACGTTCGAGGATGATCAAATGACAGCTTCATTCAACGTCCTTTTCCTCTGCACGCACAATTCCGCGCGCTCGCTCATGGCGCAGGCGCTTCTCGAGCAGATCGGCAGGGGAAAGTTCAACGCCTACTCCGCAGGGACGGAGCCGGCACGCAATCCAATGCCGGAGGTGATCGAAAGGCTTCAGGTGCTCGGCCACGACGTTTCCAGGCTGCACTGCAAGTCGTGGCAGGAGTTTTCTCAACCGGACGCGCCGCGGATGGATTTCGTGATCACCCTTTGTGACACGCTCCATGGCCAGGATTGTCCGGACCTTGGCGACAAGCCGATCACGGCCGCCTGGCCGCTTCCGGATCCCGCGAAATTCGCCGGCACCGCAGTCGAGCGCGCCACGATGATCAACGCGCTCTACGGCATGATCCGCCGGCGGCTCGAGATCTTCGTTAATCTGCCAAATGCGTCGCTCGACAGGTTGACCCTCAAGAATCGGCTCGACGAGCTGGGCGATAGCACCAAGGCTTCTGTTTAGCGGAGAGCAGCGATGAGGGTTGGCATCAACGGCATGGGCCGGATGGGCCGGCTGGCGCTCCGAGCGGCGCTCAATGGTGTGCACAGACCGAAAGACGATCCGCGCGCGGGCAACCGGCTCGACATCGTGCACATCAACGAAGTCAAAGGCGGGGCGGCGGCGACTGCGCATCTTCTGGAGTTCGACAGCATCCATGGCCGCTGGAACACCTCGTTCGAGGTCGATGGTGAGAAAGGCATCGCTGTCGATCAGAAGCATCTGGGCTTCAGTGCAGAACCGACGCCGCGCGGCGTCCCGTGGGGCGATCTCGGATGCGACATCGTTTTGGAATGCACCGGCAAGTTCCTGAAGCCGGACCAGCTGCAGGGCTACTTCGACCGCGGCGTAAAGCGGGTCATCGTTGCCGCTCCGGTGAAGGACGACCGCGCCCTCAACATTGTCGTCGGCGTCAACGACCGGCTCTACGATCCGGGGCGCCACCGTATCCTGACCGCAGCGTCTTGCACCACGAATTGCCTGGCGCCGGTGGTCAAGGTCGTCCACGAGGCGATCGGCATCAGGCACGGCCAGATCACTACCATTCACGACCCGACCAACACGAATGTCGTCGTCGATTCGCCACACAAGGACCTGCGGCGAGCGCGTTCGGCCATGCTCTCCCTGCAGCCGACCACAACGGGCAGCGCTACCGCGATCGCGCTGATCTATCCCGAACTCAAGGGCAAGCTGAACGGCCACGCCGTCCGCGCGCCTGTTCTCAACGCGAGCCTCACCGACTGCGTCTTCGAACTCAATCGGTGGACGACCGAAGCCGGGGTCAACGAGTTGTTCGCGGCGGCGGCGCGGGGGCCCCTCGCCGGCATCCTGGGCTACGAGACGCGCCCGCTCGTCTCGGCCGACTATTGCAACGACACCCGGAGCTCGATCGTTGACGCCCCATGCACGATGGTGACGGACGGAACGCTGCTCAAGGTCTACGCGTGGTACGATAACGAAATGGGCTATGTCTGCCGTATGGTCGATCTCGCCAACATCGTGATCGAAGCAGGTACATGATGGCGCCGGCGGTTCGCGACTACCTGATCGTCACGGCGTCCTACTGGGGCTTCACCCTGGTGGACGGCGCCTTGCGCATGGTCGTGCTGCTGCATTTCTTCAAGCTGGGCTACTCGCCATTCACCTTGGCGTTCCTGTTCCTGCTCTACGAGTTCGCCGGCATCGTGGCGAACCTTGGCGGCGGATGGCTGGCGACACGATTCGGCATCCCACGCATGCTGGCGGTCGGTCAATCTCTCCAGATCGCCGGGCTCGTCATGCTGTCGGCGCTCGATCCGGCTTGGACAGTTGCGGCCTCGGTGATGTGGGTCGTGGCCGCCCAGGGCATCGCCGGATTGGCCAAAGACTTCACCAAGACCGCCTCGAAGTCGGCGATCAAGGCAACCGCGGCCGAAAGCTCGGGGCAGCTCTTCAAGTGGGTCGCCTATTTCACCGGCTCGAAGAACGCCATGAAGGGCCTGGGTTTCTTTGTCGGCGGTCTCCTGCTCGACGTCGTGGGTTTCAAGCCGGCGCTCTGGCTGATGGCCGCCGTGATCGCGGTCATTCTGATCGCCGGGCTGCTTCTTCTGCCCCGGCAGCTCGGCAAGGCGAAAGCTTCCAAGACGATGCGCGAGCTGTTTGCGAAATCGCGCGGCGTCAATTTGCTGGCTGCTGCACGCATCTTCATGTTCGGCGCGCGCGACGTGTGGTTCGTCGTCGGGTTGCCGGTCTTTCTCTATGCCGCCGGCTGGCGCTTCGTCGAAGTCGGTGGCTTTCTGGCTGCATGGACGATCGCTTACGGCGGCATCCAGGCGATTGCGCCGGGCATGGTCGCCCGCAGTGCCGATGGGCTGAGCCGTGAGGTTCCTAATTCGCGATTGTGGGCCGGGCTGCTCGTCGCCGTACCGCTGGTGCTCGCGCTGCTGTTGCGACGCCAGGATCTGTGGCGGCCCGATCTCGTGGTGGTCGCGGGCCTCGCGCTCTTCGCTCTGCCGTTCGCCGTGAATTCCTCGCTGCATTCCTATCTGATCCTCGCTTACACGGGTTCGGAGAAGGCGGCCGAGGACGTGGGCTTCTACTACGCCGCGAACGCAACCGGCCGCTTGGCGGGCATCCTTCTTTCCGGCGCGCTCTATCAGATCGGCGGCATGACGGCCTGTCTCGCTGGCTCCGCCGCCATGTTGCTGGCCTGCTGGATGATCACGTTCCTGTTGCCGGCGCATATCGGCAGAAGCGGCACTTCCAAGCAGGCTGTCTGACGCATCATTTATTATTTCCAAATTTCTGGAAATATGGTTGACACGGCCGCTGACCGCATTACATTTACCTCCATGAAGCTCGACGATGCCGCCGCCCGCCTCGAAGCCCTCGGCAACCCGACCCGCCTGAAGGTCTATCGCCTGCTGGTCCGCGCCGGCGCGGAGGGCATGCCGGTCGGTCGCTTGCAAGACCGTCTCGATGTCGCTGCCTCGACCCTATCGCATCATCTCAAGACCATGATCGGTGTCGGCCTCGTCACCCAGACGCGCGAGGGCACGACGCTGATCTGCCATACCAACTATGACCTGATGCGTGACCTGATCGGTTACCTGGTCGAGGAGTGCTGCGCCGAAGGCACGTGCGCCCCGGTCGTGTTGCCCAAGGTCGCTTGAGTTTTTTTGCCCGGATAGTTCGATGATTCTAGAAAAACAGGAGTAGTCCCATGACCCAGACCGCCAAGACCGTCGCCATCCTGGGGGCGGGCCCCGTCGGCCTCGCCGCCGCCGCGTACGTGCTGGAGCGCGGCATGAAGCCGATCGTGCTCGAGGCCGGCCCCGAGGCCGCACACGCCGTGCGCCAGTGGAGCCACGTGCGCATGTTCTCGCCGTGGGAATACAACATCGACAAGGCGGCCGAGCGCCTGCTGGTCGAGACCGGCTGGAACTCGCCCGTGGCTTGCGAGTATCCGACCGGGGCTGAGCTGGTCGCGCAATATCTCGAGCCGCTGGCCACGCGCACCAGGCTCAAGGACCACATCAAGACCTCGAGCCGTGTGACGGCGATCGGGCGCGCGGGCTTCGACAAGATGAAGAGCGACGGCCGCGCCTTCGAGCCGTTCACGATCCGCTACCAGAACGGCAAAGGTCCCGAGCAGCTCAAGGCCGACGCGGTGATCGATGCGTCGGGCACCTGGTTCTCGCCCAATCCCGCCGGCGCCGACGGACTGCCGGCGACGGGCGAGGAAGCGCTCAGCCAAGGCATCGCCTACGGCATGCCCGACGTGCTGGGCCGCGAGCGGGCGCGCTACGTCGGCAAGACCGTGGCGGTGCTCGGCGCCGGCCACTCGGCGGTTGGCACTTTGATCGACTTCGCACGGCTCAAGGACGAGGCGCCCGCGACCGAGGTGATTTGGCTGCTGCGCGGCGAGACGCCGGAGAAAGCGTTCGGCGGCGGCGCCAACGACAAGCTGGCCGCGCGCGGCGCTCTGGGTGCGGCCTTCGCAGCCCTGGTGGCAAGCGGCAAGGTCCGCGTCGAGGCGGGCTTCAAGGTCTCGCACCTCGGCCGCGACGGCGCGCGTCTGCGCGTGGCGACCGGTTCGGCGAGTTGCTGCCGTTCCGTCACGGTCGACGAGTTGGTGGTGGCGACAGGCTTGCGTCCCGATTTCGATTTCCTGCGCGAGGTTCGCTTGTCGCTCGATCCGGCGGTCGAATGCCCGCCGGCGTTGGCGCCCCTGATCGACCCGAACCTCCACAGCTGCGGCACGGTGCGTCCGCACGGCGCGCGCGAGCTGGCGCAGCCCGAACCCGGCTTCTACTTCGCCGGCATGAAGAGCTACGGCCGGGCGCCGACGTTCCTGATGCTGACCGGCTACGAGCAGGTGCGCTCGATCGTGGCCGAGATCGCGGGCGACCATGAGGCGGCACGCAAGGTCGAGCTGGTGTTGCCCGAGACCGGCGCGTGCTCGGGTCCTGGCCCGCTCGCCTCGGCGCCGGACCAGGCCGCTGCGGGTTGCTGCGGCGGCCCGCCGGCCGAGCCGGCCAGCGGCTGCTGCGTGGCCGATGTAGAGGCCAAGGCCGAAGGCAAGAAGGGCTGCGGCTGCGGCTGATGGTCGAAACGGCAGCCGTGGGCGATTTCGCGATCTATCTTTGACGATGCACGAGCGGATGGCGAAACAGGGCTTGGATGATCAGCGGCAAACCGACCGCCGCGGGCAATAGCCAGTACGCAATCTGCGGGAGTTCCTGCCACAGCGGCAGGTTCTTGCCGTTGTCGACATAGAAGGCGGTTAGCAGAAGAACGTACGAAAGGCCCATGCTGGTGATGTGCAGTCTTACCCAGCCGCTCCAGCGCCGCCGCCGGGCGGTGCGCCCAAGAGTGGCAGCGGCAAGGGCCATCACGGCGAGAACGAAAAGGTGATAGTCGTCGGCCCAACGGCCTACTGACAGCGCCGTCGCCGACACAAACACCGCCACCAAGCTCCAATAGTAGATCGTACCGAACGTCGGATGACGGCCGCTGCGCTTGGGGCTCAACATCGCGACCGCGCCGGCGACCACGCAGACCAGCGCCACGAGGACATGCAGGCCGACGACGGCGAGGAAGACCGGCGACGTCGAGGGTATCGGGATTCCCGCTACGACCGTCGTGGCGTCAGGCGTCACGGCTTCAACGCTTCGGCTTGGACGAACGGGCGTGGAACAGCGGCGACACCAAGCAGCAATGCCGCCGCTATACAAACCAGAAAGATCACGTAGCCGACTTGAGGTGGCCACGCCGCGAAGGGTAACGGCCCGGCAGCAGCGCCGAAGATGCTGACCACAGACGCGACGCCTCGCAGGTTGCCAAGATGACGCGTGCCGAAATGCTCGGCCAGGCCGGCTCCCTGTACGATGTGCAGGACGCCGAGGCCGGCACCAAGGGTGGCGGCGTACGCGGCCCCTGCAAGAAGGCTGGGCGCTGTCATCACGCAGGCGACGGTCAGCGCCAGGAAGGTCAAGCCGAGCATGCCGACCCGCTGGGTGCCGTAGCGGTCGACCAATACACCGCCGCCAAGAACGCAGATAACCTGGGTGACCGTCACCACACCCAGCAGCGCGATCGCGGCCGCTCGCGCCACGCCGGCGGCCTGCAAAGCGCGGACATGATCGAGCAACAGGGCCGTGCCCACGGCGTTCAACAGAATACCGATCGCCAGCAGGTACCAGAAGATCAGCGTTCGGCGCGCCTCGCCCAGCGTCTGGCCCTGGATTTCGAGAGCGGCCTTCGACGTCGCCTTGCCGAAGTCCGGCAACAAGCCATAGGTCTGCGGCCGGTTGCGGAACAAGAGAAGGCCGAGCGGAAGCATGACGGCGACCTCCGCAGCCGCGAAGACGAGATAAGCGTTCCGCCAGCCATAGGCGAGGGCCAGCCGCTCGGCCAAACCTGGAACAACGAGTCCCCCGACGGCGAGGCCCATCATGGCGATGGCCGCCGCCCGCCCGCGAAACCGGTCGAACCACAAATTGACCATGTGTCCGCACACCAAGCTCAATCCGCCGATGGCGGTGCCGCGCAACAAGGTGAACGCGGCTCCCAGGCTCCACGGGCCCTGCGCCCACGCCACGACGACGCAGGCAGCGCCAAGTGCCAGAACAACGAACCCGATCGCATTGCGTGGGCCGTAGCGATCCACCAGACGTCCGATATACGGCGCGGGGAGAATGCCGAGCAACGTGCCGAGGCTGTAGAGCAACAACACCTGCGCACGCGGCATGCCGAGATCGGCCACGATATAGTCGACGAACGTCGAGACACCGACGGTTTGTCCCGGCGTCGTCATGAAGACGCCGATCGCGCCGGCGGCAAGGACGAACCAGCCCGGATGTAACCTGCTCAAGGCTCAGCCCGCCCGGCGCATCGGCGCGGCGGCCGCCTCGTCCTCGAACCCCATGCAGCATTTCTCTTGCAGGAACTCGATCACCGCATCGAGTTGCCGATACTTCGCACGGCAGATCACCTCGCGGCCGAGCTTCTCCTGCGACACGAGACCGACCCCGACCAAGCCGCCCAAATGAAAGGCCAAAGTCGATGCCGGTACGCCAAGGCGGGTCTGGATTTCACCTATGTTCATGCCATCCAATCCAGCTCGGACCAGCAATCGATAGATATCGAGGCGGGTCAGGTTGCCAAGCTCGGAGAGGCATTGCGCGGCAAGTTTGCGGTTCATGGTCGGAGACTACGGGCGAGGCAGCGTTCAAAGCAACTATATTCCTAGTTTTATAGGCAGAAAGGGACGTACGTTCGAGGGCTGCGTCCGGCGCGGGTATGTTGTAGAACCGACAATGGGAGGCCAGATCATTTCAGCGGGACGCCTGGTAGCTGTCGTTTGCGGCGCACAGATCTTGGTCCAGCTCGGCGCCGCCTATCGGCCGGCGCTGCTGCCCGACATGATGCGCCGCTGGACGCTCTCCAACAGCGAGGCGGGCTGGATCACCTCGGCGTTCTATGCCGCCTATATGGTGTCGGTGCCGGTGCTGGTGACGCTGACCGACCGGATCGACGCCAAACGTGTCTATCTGTTCGGCGTCGGCGCCACGGTGGTGGGCCATCTCCTGTTCGGCCTGCTGGCCGACGGCTTCTGGTCCGCGCTCAGCCTTCGCGCGCTCGCCGGGCTGGGCTGGGCCGGCACCTACATGACCGGGCTAAAACTGCTGGCCGACCAGGTCGACGCCAGATGATGTCGCGCGCAGTTACCGGCCATGCCGCCAGCATCGGCATCTCGGGCGCTCTCTCCCATGTGCTGGGCGACCTGATCGCCCACCAGTTCGATTGGCGGGTGGCTTTCGCCAGCGCCGGGGCGACAGCGGCGATCGCCTGGCTCACCGTGGCGCTCGCCGTGCCGGGTCGCCCGCCACCGGCCCGGCCCGCCGGCCCGGCGCCGGCCCTGTTCGACTTCCGCCCCGTGCTGCGCAACCGCTCGGCGCTCGCCTATTCGCTGGCCTATTGCGTGCACACGCTGGAGATGAACGCGCTGCGCGGCTGGGGCGTGGCGTTTCTCGCCTTCGTGGCGGCCAGCACCGGCATGGCGGGCGAGCTCCTGTCGCCCACCGTCGTCATCACTGTTCTGGGATTGCTCGGCACGATGATGAGCGTCGTCGGCAACGAAGCCTCGATCCGCTTCGGCCGGCGAAAGCTGGTGGCGGCCGCGATGGGGCTGTCGATCCTGATCGCCGCGGTCATTGGCTTCGTGGGCTCCACGGGATACTGGATCGCGGCCGTCCTGCTGGTGGTTTACGGCATGATCATCTGGCTCGACTCGTCCTCGCTTACTGCCGGCGCCGCCGGTGCTGCCGATCCGGCCCGTCGCGGCGCCACGCTCGCCGTCCATTCGATGCTGGGCTACGCAGGCGGCTTCGTCGGCCCGTTGGCGATCGGCTGGACGCTCGATGCCGCGGGCGGCATGTCGCCGATGGCCTGGGGCCTCGCCTTTGCGGTGATCGCCGTTCTGATGGCGCTGGCGCTGGTGGCGTTCATCGCCATCCGGCCGCGCGATCTCGAAGGCGACGCCGCTTAAAGGCGCGGCTGGAGTCGTCTTGGCGCAGCAGGCAGACTGCGGGACAATCCAGAGGAGAGAGAAAATGCAAGACCGTCACATCGGCGACGTTCGCGTCACGCGCATCGAGGAGCAGATGGGACCGGGCTTTCCGGCCAAGGATTTCTTCCCCGAGTTCGAGGCCGAGACCTTCGCGGCCGAGCAGTCCTGGCTGGCGCCGAATTACTACGAGGCCGAGAGCGGGAAGCTGGTGACGTCGATCCACTCGTGGCTGCTGCGCACCGGCAAATACACGATCCTGATCGACTCCTGCTCGGGCAACCACAAGCCACGGCCGGGCATGCCGCGCTTCGACATGCAGGACAGGCCCTATCTCGAGCATCTGCGCGCGGCGGGAGTCGCGCCGGAGCAGGTCGACTTCGTGATGTGCACGCACCTGCATGTCGATCACGTCGGCTNNATTCGGTGCTGCCGATCGTCGAGGCGAAGAAGGCCGAGTTCGTGGGTGCCGGCGAGCATGCCATGTGCGGCTGCCTGACGCTGAAGCCCGCACCCGGCCACACGCCGGGCCAGATCCGTCTCGATCTCGACTCACGCGGCAAGCGCGCGATCTTTCCGGGCGATGCGCTGCACAATCCGGTGCAGGTGCCGCTGTGGAAATGGAACAGCGTCTTCTGCGAGGACCGCGACCTTGCCCGCAAGACGCGCAACATCCTGCTGGGCGACTGCGTCGAGCAGGGAGCACTCCTGATGCCGGCGCATTTCGCGCCGCCGCATGCCGCCTATATCAAGTTCAAGGGCGATCGCTTCCAGCTGGATTGGGACTTCGACAACAAGCGCGGTCGCTGAAGCAGACAGGCTAGAGACCATAATCGTCGATTCGGGCCGGGTAGGCGTAGGATGGTCGTCATGGACCGGGACGACCCTGCTTTTTCATTAGTTTTACTTATGGATCGCGACTCGATTCGGCCTCCGTGCCGTTAAATTCCCGTTTGTTTAACGGCAATGGTCGCAATCCGGGCTTATCGACCCTTCCAGTTAGGCTTGCGCTTCTCGGCGAAGGCGCGCGGTCCCTCGACCGTGTCCTCGCTCTTGGTCATGGCGACGAAGGCGGGATAGTGGAGGTTGCGCATCGCCATCTCGACGGATGGCACGTCGAGCGAGCGCATGACGACCTGCTTGGTGGCGCGCACCGACATCGGCGAGCAGGCAAGAATATCGGCGGCCCACTTCTTGGCGGCGCCCATCAGCTCGGCGTGCGGCACGACTTGCGTCACGAAGCCCAGCTCATAGCCCTCCTGCGCCGGCACGTGGCGGCCGGTCAGCATCATCCCCATCGCCTTCTTGAGCGGGATCATGCGCGACAGCCGCTGCATGCCGCCGGCGCCGGCGGCCAGGCCGACCTTGGGCTCGGGCAACGCGAAGGTGGCCTTGTCGGAAGCGACGATGATGTCGCAGGCCAACGCAATTTCGAAGCCGCCGCCCATGGCGACGCCGTTCACGGCGGCGATCACCGGCTTCTCGAGATCGAAGCGGCTGGTGAGCCCGCCGAAGCCCTTGGCGGGACCCACCGGCCGCTTGCCGGTCTTCTTCTGGAGTTCGGCGTGATATTTGAGGTCGTTGCCGGCGCAGAACGCCTTGTCGCCGGCTCCGGTGATGATGGCGACCCACAGCTCGGGGTTGGCGTGGAACTCGTCGAAGACTCCGACCAGCTCCTCGTTCGCCATGGGATGGCAGGCGTTATAGACCTCCGGCCGATTGATGGTGACGATCATCAAGCGCCCATCGGTTTCGACCTTGCTGTACTGGCCCATGGCGTTCCCCTCTTTTGTTGGCTGGTGGCTGGCAGGTGAACGGCGGTTTAGCTCAAGCTACCGCCAGATACAAAATGCCGCCCTGAAAAGGCGCCAAAAAACCCTCATCTCGGGGGCTAATCGGGGGGTCAAACCACGAGGGCAAAGGCAGTCGAAATGGCGTTGTTCATAAGTCGCGTTGCGAGAGTGTTGCGGCTGGTCGCGACTATCGGCCTGTTTGCGGTCTGCACGGGCGTCGCTGCCGCAGCCCAGCCGGCGAAGGGATTTGTCCTCACAGAAACCCCACTGGTTGTAGCCGATCCGGCGTCGGCCATGCCCAAGGCAGCCGATTCGGCCCGCCCTGCAGCAATAAAGCCGGGGTCCGCCAAGATCGCGTCGACGCCGATCGCCTCGACACCGTCGGCGGCCGAGATTGTGGGTAATTTGCTCGCCTCGCGGGCTTCGGACCCCGACGTGCCCCTGCCTCAGCCGGGTTTGGCGGTCGTACCGCCCGCCAACGAGCCATCGGCAGGTCCCAGGATATTCGGCCGCGCCGAGGATGGCGGCGGGGTCTTGGGCATCCGCATCCCGATTCCTGCCACCCGGGGTGCATTTGACCCCGACACAAGATATAGTTCAGGCCGGACAGGCCGCTGAAAGCACCGCAGGGCCGCTAACGCGGCCACTGTTGCGGCGCGGCCACAGGTAGGGGCCGAAAAGCCGGGCCGCCTTGCACCTCACTAGTTGTGGTGTGTATATTCTTCCACGGAGTTGGTGATCACCCAGCCCCGCCAACGCTCGTCAAGTTTCAATAACGAGGGGAAGAACTCATGAAGAAGGCATTGATGGCCGCCGCTGCGTTTATTGCGCTGCCGGTCATTGCCCAGGCGCAAACTCCGTCGTCGGGCTTTTATATCGGTGCGGAAGGCGGCGTTAACTGGCTGCTGAACACCAACGTTACCGCCGCAAACGGTACCCAAGTGGGTGTGTCGCCGCAGACCGGCTTCGCGGCTGGCGGCGTGATCGGCTACGATTTCGTCGGTCCTCGCGTCGAACTCGAAGGCGTCTATCGCGCCAACCAGACCAATCTCACGGTCCCGGGCTTTGCGCAGTCGAACAACATCGGCCAGCTCGGCATTTTGGCCAACTTGCTGTATGACTTCATGCCCGGCTCGGTCATCACTCCGTACGTCGGTGCTGGTGCCGGTATCGGCTTCGTCGACAGCACTGCCTCGCTCGGCAGCACGGTGTTCGCCTACCAGGGCATCGTCGGTCTCGGCTGGAACGTCGATACCAACTTCCGCGTGAACCTCGACGGCCGCTACTACGGCACGAGCAACCCGACCATTAACGGAGTGGGCTGGAACAACAGCAACTTCAGCGTCATGCTGGGTCTGCAGCTCAAGTTCGGCGCTCCGGCCGCCGTAGCGCCGCCGCCGCCGCCGCCGCCGATGGCGCCGTCGTTCATGGTGTTCTTCGACTGGGATCGTTCGAACCTCTCGGCCCAGGCGCTCAACACCATCAAGCAGGCTGCTGCTGCCTACAAGTCCAAGGGCTCTGCCCGCGTGACGGCGACCGGCCATACCGACAAGTCGGGCCCGGAAGCTTACAACATGGCGCTGTCGCTGCGTCGTGCCAATGCGGTTAAGGATGCGCTGGTTCGCGAAGGCGTGCCGGCCACGGCGATCTCGGTCGTCGGCCGCGGCGAGAGCATGCCGCTGGTCCAGACCGCGGACGGCGTCCGCGAGCCTCAGAACCGCCGCGTCGAGATCGTGATCCAGTAAAACGATCCGAAGCTTAAGTCTTCAAGGGACGGCCGGGTAAATCCCGGCCGTTTCCTTTTTTGATCAACTACTTGGCGCGTCGGGCGCTTTTCGTGTTGGCGGGGGCAGGGGCGGCCTCTATATCCGGGCTCAGGAGAGTGTAGTCATGTCCCAAGTATTGATGCCCAAGGCGACCGCCGTCTGGCTGGTCGAGAATTCGACCCTGACGTTCGACCAGATCTCGGCCTTTACCGGCCTGCATCCGCTCGAGGTACAGGCGATCGCCGACGGCGAGGTGGCAGGCGGCATGACCGGCTACGACCCGACGACCAACGGCCAACTCACCAAGGAAGAGATCAAGCGCTGCGAGGCCGATCCGGCGGCCCGACTGAAGCTCAGCCCGCGCGACATACCCGAGCCCGTGGCGCGCTCCAAGGGCCCGCGCTACACGCCGGTCGCCAAGCGCCAGGACCGGCCCGACGCCATCGCCTGGCTGCTCAAGGTCCATCCCGAACTGCAGGATTCGCAGGTCGCCAAGCTCGTGGGCTCGACCAAGAGCACGGTCCAGTCGGTCAAGGACCGCAGCCACTGGAACATGCAGAACGTGCGCCCGCGCGATCCGGTGACGCTGGGCCTCTGCTCGCTGAAGGACCTCAACGACGCCGTCGACAAGGCGCGCCGCAAGGCGGCGCGCGAGGACGCTGCCCGCAAGAAGGCGAAAGCCAAGGCCGGCGAGCCGGAGGTTGCCGCGGCAGCTCCGCAAGCCGCCGTCGACCCGGGCGAGGCCGATCAACCGGACGTCGACCAGCACAACTAAGGTCGCTGCGCGCCGTCGAGACGCCTCAGACCGTCAGCATTACTTTGCCGACATGATCGGCGCGCTCCAGTTCGGCGTGCGCCGCCGCGGCTTCGCGGAGTGGAAACGTCTTGTAGATGATCGGCTTGATCCTGCCGCTCTCGAGCAACGGCCAGACCTTGTCCTTCAAGCCCTTCGCCATGCGACCCTTGTTCTCGACGCTTTGCCGCCTGAGCGTGGAGCCAGTGATGGTGAGGCGGTTCACCATCACCAGGCCGGCATTGAGCTCGGCGGTGGCGCCGCGCTGCAGGGCGATCACCACCAGCCGGCCGTCCTGCTTCAGGAGCTGCAGGTTCTTTGGAATGTAATCGCCGGCCACCATGTCGAGCACGACGTCGACGCCGCCCGACAGCTTCTTCACTTCGGCCGCCCAGTCGTTGTCCTTGTAGAGAACGGCGTGGTCGGCACCCAGCGCACGCACCGCCGCGGCCTTCTCGGTATTGCGCACGGTGGTGAACACCGTGGCGCCGAATGCCTTGGCGAGCTGAATGGCGGTCGTGCCGATGCCGCTCGCGCCGCCGTGGATCAGCACCGATTCAGCCCTCTTGAGCTGGCCGCGCTCGAAGAGGTTGTGCCACACCGTGAAATAGTTCTCCGGCAGAGCGGCCGCGCGCAGCATGTCGAAGCCCTCGGGGATCGGCAGGCATTGCGGCGCCGGCGCGGTGCAGTATTCCGCGTACGAACCGCCCGGCGTCAGCGCACAGACGCCGTCGCCCACCTTCCATCCGCTGACGCCCTCGCCAAGCGCTGCGAGCGTGCCGGCGGCTTCGAGGCCGGGCAGATCGGAGGCGCCGGGCGGCGGCGGATAGAGGCCGGCGCGCTGGGCGATGTCGGGACGGTTGATGCCGGTCGCCGCGACCTTGATCAAAATCTCGCCGTGCTTCGGCTGGGGCAGTGGCCGCGTTGCCGGCACGAGGGCTTCCGGTCCGCCCGGCTTCTTGATTTCGACGCAGATCATCGTGGCGGGAAGCGCGCTCATGGTCGCCCTTTCGAATGGATGGGAGCGATGGTAGGTCTGCCTTAGCCGCTTCCGTGGAGCCGCGCCATGGCCTTTGAACTAGACGATCTCGATCCGCGCCAGAAGAAACCGACGCCAAAGAACCTCGATGCGATGAACATCGAGGATCTCAAGGAGTACGTCGCCGTACTCAAGGCCGAGATCGCTAGGGTCGAGGACAAGCTCAAGGCCAAACAGAGCCACGCCACAGCCGCGGCATCGCTGTTCAAGAAGTGAGGCCGTCGTGGCTGAAGCAAAGTTTCTGAAGCCTGACACGCTGGCACTGCATGCCGGCCAGCATCCCGACCCGGTCACCGGCGCACGCGCCGTGCCGATCTATCAGACGACGTCGTTCGTGTTCCGCGACGTCGACCATGCCGCCAGCCTGTTCAATTTAGAGGTCGGCGGCCACATTTATAGCCGCATCTCCAATCCCACCGTCGCGGTCTTCGAGGAACGGGTGGCGGCGCTGGAAGAGGGCTCGGGGGCGCTGGCCACCTCGAGCGGCCAGGCCGCACTGCATATCGCCATCGCCACCCTGATGGGCGCGGGCGGCCACATCGTGGCCTCGACGTCGCTCTATGGCGGCACGCGCAACATGCTGGGACTCACCCTGCCGCGCTTCGGCATCGAGACGACCTTCGTCAATCCGCGCGACCACGACGGCTTCGCCCGAGCCATCAAGCCCGAGACGCGGCTGATCCTGGGCGAGACCATCGGCAATCCCGGCGGCGAGGTGCTGGATATCCCGGCGATCGCGGCCATCGCCCATGCCGCCAAGATCCCGCTGATGATCGACAATACCTTCGCCTCGCCGATGCTGTGCCGGCCGCTGACCTTGGGCGCCGACATCGTCTTCCATTCGGCGACCAAGTTCATCGGCGGCCACGGCGTGGCGATCGGCGGCGTGATCGTTGAATCGGGGCGCTTCGACTGGGAAGGCTCGGGCAAGTTCCCGACCCTGACCGAGCCCTATGCCGGCTATCACGGTATCGACTTCGCCGAGGAATTCGGTCCGCACGCCTTCGTCATGCGCGCCCGCACCGAGGGCGTGCGCGACTTCGGCTGCTGCATGGCGCCGCAGACGGCGTTCTATCTGCTGCAAGGCCTCGAGACGCTGCCGCTGCGCATCGCCCGGCACGTCGAGAACGCGCGCAAGGTGATCGCCTTCCTGAAGTCCAGCCCGGCGGTCGAGCGCATCGCCTCGCCCGAACTGCCCGAGCACGCCGACCACGAGCTGGCCAAGCGCCTGCTGCCCAAGGGCACGGGCTCGATCTTTAGTTTCGACATCAAAGGCGGCCGCGAGGCTGGCCGACGCTTCATCGAGCGGCTGAAACTGTTCTCGCATCTCGCCAATGTCGGTGATGCCAAGTCGCTGGTCATCCATCCCGCCTCGACCACGCATGCTCAGCTTGACGCCGCAGGGCTGGCATCGGCCGGGATCGGCGAGGGCATGATCCGGCTCTCGGTCGGCTTGGAGGATCCCGAGGATCTCCTGGACGATCTCGGCCAGGCGCTGCGCGCGTCGCAGAAGAGTTAGGCCATGCAGATCAACGTCGACGGCCGCGCTGTCTTCGCCACGACGGGCGGTGCCCATTTCGATCCGGCAAGGCCGGCAGTGATCTTCCTCCATGGCGCCGGCTTCGATCGCACCGCGTGGCGCCTGCAGACGCGCTTCTTCGCCCATCATGGTCGCAGCGTGCTCGCGGTGGATTTCCCGGCGCATGGCTGGTCTGACGGCCCGGCGCTGGCCAGCATCGCAGCCCTGGCCGACTGGACGGCGAAACTGATCGAGGCGGCGGGGCTGAAGCAGGCGGCGCTGGTCGGCCATTCCATGGGCGCGCTGGTCGCCCTCGATACAGCCGCGCGCTACTCCGACAAGGTGCGCGCGCTCGGCCTGTGCGGCATCGCCACCGAGATGCCCGTGCATCCCGAGATGCTCGAATCGGCCAAGGCCAACACCCTCAAGGTCCAGGAGCTGATGACCTTCTGGGGCATGGGCAACGCCCTGCACAAGGGCGGCATGATCTCGCCCGGCCTGTGGCTGCGACGTGAGTCGCTCGCCGTGCTGGCGGGCAACAAGCCCGATGTGATCTCCATCGATCTCGTGGCCTGCAACGCCTACAAGGACGCCCCGGCGCGCGCCGCCGCGGTCAACTGCCCGACCGTACTGGTGCTTGGCGATGGCGACCTGATGACGCCCGCCGGCAAGGCCAAACCCCTGGCCGCGGCGATTGCCGGATCGAAGACGGTCGTGGTCGCCAACTGCGGGCACTTCATGATGGTCGAGCGGCCCGATGAGACGCTGGAGGCCCTGAAGACCTATGTCTGAGCGCGTCGCCCTGATCACCGGCTCGACATCGGGCATCGGCGCCGCCACAGCCCGCCGCCTGGCGCGCGACGGCTACAAGGTGGCGCTGCATTCACGCCGCTCGGCCGAGGTCGGCAAGCGCATGGCGACCGAGCTGTCCGGCGCCAGCTATCACCAGGCCGATCTCGGCGACGAAACTGCGCTGCGGGCGTTGGTGGCGGCGGTCGTAAAGCATCATGGCCGGCTCGACGTGCTGATCAACAATGCCGGCGAATCGATCCGCATCCCGCATGCCGACCTCAAAGCCGCGACGCCCACGGTGTGGCGGCGCATGCTCGACATCAACTTGATCGCGCCATTCGTGCTGGTGGCCGAAGCCGAAGCCGCCTTACGCAAGTCAGCGGAGGGCGGCCGGCCGGCCTGCGTGATCAATATCGGCACCCATTCCGGCGTGCGGCCCAAGGGGGCGTCCATTCCCTACGCCACGGCCAAGGCGGGGCTGCACCATGCGACACGGCTGCTGGCCCTGGCGCTGGGACCTGCCATCCGGGTCAATGCCGTGGCGCCCGGCCTGGTCGACACACCGATGGCGGCGGGCTGGCCCGAGGCCACCGATCTGTGGAACAGCAAATCGCCCATGCGGCGGGCGGCCAAGCCCGAGGACATCGCCGATCTGGTGGCCGCGTTAGTCGCCAACGACTACGTTACCGGAGAGATCGTCATCGCCGATGGTGGGCTGAACCTCACCTAGCCAGACACGGAGGGAACAATGAACGTCCAGACCTTGCCGCCCGGATACAAGACCGCGCCATGGACGCCGCCGGAGAAGATCACTGGCGCCATGATGGCCGACGCCAGCAACAAGCTGATCGAGCTCTTGCGCATCCGCACCCAGCCGATCGGCATGAAGCTGTTCGAAGATCCCAAGGAGATGGACAAGATCCAGGGCGTGCGCAAACCGACCGACGGCATGAAGTTCACCATGTGCCAGATGGTGACCCAGTCGCGCTGGTACGGCTTCACGCTCGGCATTACCGTCGACAACACGCGCGGCGGCAATTGCGGCGGCGTGGTCGGACTCAATCACCCGGGCGAGGGCTTCCTGTCGGGCGATCACATGAACGGCGTATGGTTCGGCAACAAGGAGGCGTCGGCCGCCCACCAGGCGCAGATGCCGCGCGTGCCCGACGGCAAGTACAACGGCCTCGTGGTCTCGCCGCTGCGCTCAGGCCGCCTCGATCCACCGGACATCTGCCTGTTCTACGGCTCGCCCGGCCAGATGATCTATTTCATCAACGGCCTGCAGTATCACCGCTACCGCCGTTACGACTTCACCGTGACCGGCGAGAGCGCCTGCGCCGATTCGTGGGGAAGGGCGCTGGCCACTCGCCAAACCTCATTGTCGCTGCCCTGCTACGCCGAGCGGCGCTACGGCGGCGTGGCCGACGACGAGCTCCTGATGGCCTGTCCGCCCGACGAGTTCCTGCGCGCGATCGAGGGCATGGGACACCTCGGCAAGAACGGCCTGCGCTATCCGTTCCCGCCTTATGGTGCTGCGATGGATCCGTCCTTCGGCATGGCCAAGAGCTACGGCTGACGGCGTGCTCTATGTCGTCGCCTGGCCTGTCCTGAGCGAGGCCGACGACACCGCCCTGCGTCGGCTGCGCGCGCAGTATCACCCGACGAAAGCGGACCTGATCGGTCCGCACTTCACCTTGGTGTTCGGTGCCCCGGCCGAGCGCGAAGAGGGGCTTAGGGCGCGCCTCGATACCGTCCGCCGCCGGCCTTTCTGGTTCATGATCGAGCGCATCGTGCGCTTCGACCTCTACCTCTATGCCGAGCCGTCGGACGGTGCCGCGGAGCTGACGGAACTCCACGACGCGCTGAATCCGGTACCGGGCAGCGAGCCGTTCCAGCCGCACATCACTCTTGGACTGTTCGGACGCGCGGCCGAGGCCGAGCAGGTCGCACGCATCGTCGAACGCCAGCACCTGCCAATCCAAGGGCGGGTCGAGGAGCTTGAGCTGCTGCGCCGCGAGGGCGACGCGCTTGCTACGCTCGCCAGCGTGCGTCTCGCCGAATGAAGACGCTGCGGCGGCTGGCGATCGTGATCGTAGTAGCGGTGGTGCTGCTCTGTGTCTTCGGCCAGCCGGTGACCTGGGTACAGGCGGGTTTGATCATGTGGGACATCGCGGCCGGCGGACAGCCGACGCTGTGGCAGAAGCTGACCGACCCGCCCCGCATGTACGCGACGCGCTGGGCCGACGGCGAGGGCGACCTCTACACGCCGGCCGGCAAGGTCCGGGCGGCGATGGTGCTGGTGCCGGGTGCCGCCGTACTGGGCCGCGATGAGCCCCGCCTGCAAGCACTGGCACGAACCTTCGCCCGGGCGGGCTTCGTCGTGTTGGTGCCTGAGCTGCCCGAAGTGCGGCGTCTCGCGCTGTCGCGGGCCGACGCCGATGGGGTCGCGAGCGCTCTGCGCCAGCTGCACAAGTGGCAACCGGCCCAGCCGCTGGGTGTGGCAGCGGTCTCCTATGCCGTGGCGCCGGCGATCATCGCCGCCTCGCAAGACGATCTCGCACCACAGGTGGCCTTTGTCGTTGGCATCGGCGGCTATCGCGATGCCGAAGCCGCGATCCGCTTCGTCACGACAGGTGCCTTCCGCCCGGTCGGCGACAGCCGCGAGTTCCGGGTCGAGCCCAATGCCTTCGGCCGCTGGGCCTTACTGATGGCCAACGCCGGCCGTATTGACAGTCCGCTCGACGCGGAGCGCTTGGCGGAGATCGCGCGACGCCGGTACAGCGATCGTACGGCCGACATCGGGCGCCTGGCGGACGAACTCGGGCCGCAGGGCCGGGCGGTTCTGGCCCTGGTCGAAAACCGCGATCCAGATTCAGTAGGCCGGTTGTTCTCTGCTCTGCCGGAGAAGGTCCGGCACTAAATCGACGGTCTCAATCTCGCCCTGTACGACCTCTCCAAGCTCCGCGGCCACCTGATCCTGGTGCACGGCCGCGGCGACCCCATCGTGCCCTACAGCGAAAGCCAGAGCCTGGCGGTGGCGGCTTCCAAGGCGCGCGTGTCGCTGTTCCTGATCGACGACATCGGCCACGTCGAATTCACTGCCGCGAGCGCCACCAGCGCCTGGGCGATGGCACGGGCGATCCTCGAATTGCTCGACGAAAGACGTTAACGCCAGAGCGGCGGCAGGGGCGGCAGGCGGACGTTGCCGGGCCGCGCGGCGATGCCGAAGCGAGCCAGCGTCTCGCGCACCTCGCGCGGCGCACGCACCTGGGGGGCCGTCGCATCGATGCCGGCCAGGCGCAGAAGGCGGTCGACGATACGCTGCCAGCGGTCGCTCTCGGCCGGGAAGCGGCGGATCTCGACGGGGCGGCCGTCGTCGATCCCGGCCTTGGCCTTGGCGATGCTGAGCGCCAGTTGCAGGCCGCCCAGCTCATCGACCAGGCCGGCGCGCTGGGCGTCGACGCCGGTGAAGACGCGGCCCCGGGCGGCGGCGTCGAGTCGGCCGGCATCGAGCTTGCGTGCCTCGCCGACCTGATGGGTGAAGTCGGCATAGACGGCGTCCAGTTCGCGCCCGATCACCGCGCGCTGCGCCGGCGTCGGCGGTTGGTAGGTGGAGTACATGCCGGCATTGGTGCCGACGCCCAGCCGCTCGACCTTGATGCCGAGCGAAGACAGCAAATCGGCGGCAACCGGCCACATGGCGAATACGCCGATCGATCCGGTGATGGTCGTGGGCTGAGCCACGATCACATCGGCCCGTACCGCCGCGAGATAGCCGCCCGATGCCGCCACGTCGCCCATCGACACGACCACCGGCTTGCCGGAGGCGCGGGCGCGGGCGACGCCGTCGGCCATGGCGTCGGAGGCGGGATAGGTGCCGCCGGGGGAATCGATGCGCAGCACGATGGCGCGCACCTCCTTGGCTTGCGCCGCCGAATCAAGCGCATCGACGACGTCTTCCGCCGTGGCCACGGAATCGTCGTCGAGCAGGCCGCCGCCAACCGGCCCCGAGACGATCGCGCCGCTGACGTGGACGAGCGCCACCACTTCGCCGCGCGGCTTGGGGCGACGATCGTCGGCGGCGTACTCGGACAAGGTGATCAGCTCGCGTGCCGAGCCCGTCGCGCTCGCGCGCTGCCAGACTTCGTCGAGGGCGTCGGCGCGATAGCCGATGCGATCGACCAGTCCTTCCAACCGCGCGCGCTCCGAATCGAAGGGAGCGGCATCGACAAGCTGGCGCAGCTTCACGGGCGTGAGGCGGCGCTCGCGCGCGACATCGTCGATGAACTGGCGATAGAGGCCATCGAGGAGCTGCTGGAGATTCTCGCGCGCCGGCGCGGTGAAGCCTGCCTCGGTGAAGCTGTCGGGTGCGCTCTTGTATTCGTAGCGCTTGCCGCCCTCGACGCGCACGCCCAGCCGGTCGAGCCCGCCCTTGAGGAACGGCGTCTCGATCGAGAGGCCCGCCACGGCGAAGCCACCGCTCGGCTGCAGCCAGATCTGGTCCATCGCCGAGGCGAGATAGTAGTCGGCGAAATGATCGCCGCCTTCGCCCAGCGCCTCAGCGAAGGCCACGGCGAACTTGCCCTTGCCGCGGAAGCGGGCGATCGCCTGGCGCAGCTCCTGCACGCGCGCGAGGCCCGCGCTGTCGTCGCCGACCTCGACATATAGTCCGACCACACGGGGATCGTCGGCCGCCTGCCACAAGAGTTGGACCACGTCGGCGATATCCCGCGTGCCGCGCCACAGGTCGCCGTGCAGCAGATCCGAGCCGGTGGTTTCGGGTGGCACCGTGCGCAGGTCGAGTGACAGCACCATCGACGACGGTAGCGCTTTGCTGGCGAACGGACCGGACGTGACGAATGCAACACCACCGCCAATCGCGAGCAGGGCCAGGAAGCCGACGGTGGCGAGCAGGCCCACAATGAATCGCCACATCGCGACCTCCACTGAACTCTAGCGCTGAACCCTAGGATTTCACGAGATTGGGCCGGAACGCCTTTATCGCGTCAAGCAAGGCCGCCGAGGAAGTGTCGAGCCCGTTGTCGCGCACCAGCACGGCGGCCGGCACGCCGCGGATCGGGCGCAGCCCATCGTCGAGATTCCACATCGAAAGTTTCAGATCGGCTGCGACGAACACCTCTGGCACGAGGCCGACCTGGAGCTGCGGGCGCATGGCGAGGCGGCGCAACCGCACCCACTGGACCTCGTCCCAGGCAAAGCGGCGGTTGCGGCCGAAGCCCAGTGCTATGCCGTCGCGGTCGATGACGACCTGCGCCTGGCGATTGAGGGAGCGGCTGACGCCGAGATATGCATAGAACGCCATGGCCACGGTCAGCACGGCGAACAACGCGAAGCGCGGATCGTTGAAGGAGACCGTCGGTGCGTTGGCGGGATTGTTGGCGAAATGCACGATGGCGATGGTGATCATGGCGACCGCCACCACCGCCATGCTGACATTGTGCAGTGCCCCGTAGCGCGCCTCTACGGACTTGGCCGCCGCCATTTAAGGCTCAGCCACACTGGGCGCGATGGCGCAGCAGGTGGTCGGCCAGCACGCAGGCCACCATCGCCTCGGCGACCGGCGTGGCTCGGATGCCGACGCAGGGATCGTGGCGGCCCTTGGTGCGCAGTTCGACCTCGTTGCCGAACTTGTCGATGCTGCGGATGGGCGCGAGGATCGAGCTGGTTGGCTTCACCACCAGGCGGCAGACGACGTCCTGGCCGCTCGAAATGCCGCCCAGGATGCCGCCGGCGTGGTTGCTGAGGAAGACTGGCTGGCCATCCTTCATGCGCATCTCGTCGGCATCCTGCTCGCCACTCATACTGGCAACAGCGAAGCCATCGCCGATCTCCACGCCCTTCACGGCGTTGATACTCATCAGGCCCTTGGCGAGATCGGCGTCGAGTTTGTCGTAGACCGGATCGCCAAGACCGACCGGCACGCCCGAGGCCACGACCTCGATGACCGCGCCGCACGAGCTGCCGCGCTTGCGGATGTCGTCGAGATAGCCCTCCCAGCCCTGCGCCGCCTGGCGGTCGGGACACCAGAAGGGATTGTCGCCGGTCGCCGCCCAATCCCATTTCGTGCGGTCGATCTTCTGCGTGCCGAGTTGGACGACGGCGCCGCGGATGCTGACGTTCTCGCCCAGGATCTTGCGGGCGATGGCGCCGGCGGCGACGCGCACGGCGGTCTCGCGCGCCGACTGCCGGCCGCCGCCGCGATAGTCGCGCACGCCGTATTTCTTGAAATAGGTGTAGTCGGCGTGGGCGGGGCGAAACTTCTCCTTGATCTCCGAATAGTCGCGCGAGCGCGAGTCGACGTTGTCGATGTGCAGCCCGATCGGCGTGCCGGTGGTCACGCCTTCAAACACACCGGACAGGATCTTTACCGTGTCCGGCTCCTGACGCTGGCTCACGAAGCGCGACTGGCCGGGCCGGCGTTTCTCCATCCAGCCCTGGATGTCAGCCTCGCTGAGCGGGATGCGTGGCGGCGTGCCGTCGACCACGCAGCCGATCGCAGGCCCATGGCTTTCGCCCCAGCTGGTGAACCGGAAGAGGGTGCCGAAACTGTTGCCGGCCATGGCTGTCCGCTGCCTTTGGCCTACTCGCCCTCGAAGTTGCCGAGCAGTTCGGAGATCTGCTTGGCCGACGAGGGCCTCATCATGCCGACAATGTGGTAGCCGGCATCGACATGCATCACTTCGCCGGTCACCGCGGTGCCGAGATCCGACAGCAGGTAGAGGCCGGCGTTGCCGACTTCTTCCGGCAACACGTTGCGCTTGAGCGGCGAGTTGAGTTCGTTCCACTTCAGGATATAGCGCGCGTCACCGATGCCGGAGAACGCCAGCGTCTTGATCGGTCCGGCCGAGATGGCGTTGACCCGGATTTTCTGCTCGCCGAGATCGGCCGCGAGGTAGCGGACGCTCGCCTCCAGCGCCGCCTTGGCGACGCCCAT
>PLYQ01000080.1:0-7931 GCA_003153415.1 Rhodospirillales bacterium
CGCGCGCCTTGGCGACCTCGAGGTCTTCCAGCACCACGATGCCGCCGCCGCCGGAGATGACGAAGCCGTCGCGGTCACGATCGTAGGCGCGGCTCGCCCGCTCGGGGTTGTCGTTGAACTTGGACGACAAGGCGCCCATGGCGTCGAACAGCACCGAGAGCGTCCAGTCGAGTTCCTCGCCGCCGCCCGCAAACATGCGGTCGGCCTTGCCGAGCTGGATGCATTCGACGGCGTTGCCGATGCAATGCGCCGAGGTCGAGCAGGCCGAGCTGATCGAATAGCTCAGCCCCTTGATCTTGTAGGCGGTGGCGAGATTGGCCGAGACGGTGCTCGACATGGCTTTCGGCACCACGAACGGGCCGACGCGCTTGGGGCCCTTTTCCTTGGTGGTGATGGCGGCCTGGACGATAGCGCCAGTGGTCGGCCCACCCGAGCCCGCAACCAAGCCAGTGCGGCCGTTGGAAATCTCGGCTGTGCCGAGACCCGCGTCGGCAATCGCCTCCTTCATGGCGAGATAGGCGTAGGCCGCGCCGTCACCCATAAAGCGGCGCAGGCGGCGATCGACCAGCTCGTCGACATTCAGCTTGAGCGTGCCGGCGACCTGGCTGCGGAAGCCCAGCTCCTTGTACTGCGGAACGAACTCGATGCCGGACTTGCCGTCCTTCAGCGATTGGCTCACCTCGGCGGCGTTGTTGCCGATCGACGAGACGACTCCGAGCCCGGTGACGACGACGCGCTTCATGTCAGCCGGCCGCCGCGGCGGGCGCCGCATCCTGGAACAGGCCGACCTTGAGGCCGCTGACCTCGTAGACCGGTTTGCCGTCGGCGGTCACAAAGCCGTCGGCGATACCCAAGACCAACTTGCGCAGAATCACGCGCTTCAGATGCACATGATAGGTGAGCTTGCGCACGGTGGGCACGATCATGCCGGTGAACTTGACTTCGCCCACGCCCAGCGCCCGGCCACGGCCCGGCGCCTTCATCCAGCCGAGGAAGAAGCCGAGCATTTGCCACAGCGCGTCGAGCGGCAGGCACCCCGGCATCACCGGATCGCCCTTGAAATGGCAGGCGAAGAACCAAAGGTCCGGCTTGATGTCGAACTCGGCCACGATCTCGCCCTTGCCGAAATTGCCGCCGGTGTCGGCGATCTTCACGATGCGGTCCAACATCAGCATCGGCGGCAGCGGCAGCTGCGCGTTGCCCGGGCCGAATAGGTGCCCTTTGGCGCATTCGATGAGATCCTCGAACGTATAACTATGCTTCTTCTCGCTCACGCTTCACCGTCCCGCGGCCGTCGATCACGGATCGGCGGCAGAATAGGGACGCCGGACCCGTTGCGCAAACCGGTGAATCGGGCCCACTTGGCCCTTTCCATGCCCCATTCGCGCCCTTACATATGGCTCGAATCATGCCCGGTACCAGCCCCGATTTCGCCGCCCGCCTTCGCGCCGCAGGCTTGCGCCCCACCCGCCAGCGCGTGGCCTTGGCGCGCGTGCTGTTCGAGGGCGGCCATCGCCATGTGACGGCCGAAAGCCTGCATGGCGAAGTCAGGGCGACGCGTATCCCGGTGTCGCTCGCCACCGTTTACAACGCGCTGAACCAGTTCCGCGATGCCGGGCTGCTGCGCGAAGTGGTGGTGGCGCCGGGCAAGTCCTATTTCGACACCAATACTGGCCACCATCACCATTTCTTCGTCGAGACTGACGGCGAATTGCACGATTTCCCGTCGGACAAGGTGACCATCGCGGGCCTGCCGGCGCCGCCCAAAGGCACCCGTCTATCGCGGGTCGATGTCATCGTGCGGGTGCGTCGCTAGGCGTCTTTGATGCGAATCGTTTGCACCACTTAGAATTATTCTAAACTACTTGACGTCCGCGCGATCGGCACCCAAAATCCTTCTGTTCATTTAGGGAGAAGGACCATGGCGAACCTCAAGGGATCCAAGACCGAAGGCAATCTGAAGGCGGCCTTCGCCGGCGAAAGCCAGGCCAATCGTCGCTATCTCTATTTCGCTCAGAAGGCTGACGTCGAGGGCTACAACGACGTCGCGTCGGTCTTCCGCTCGACTGCCGAGGGTGAAACGGGCCACGCGCACGGCCACCTCGAGTTCCTCGAAGTGAGCGGCGACCCGGCGACCGGCCTGCCGATCGGCCCGACCGGCAGCAATCTCAAGGCGGCGATCGCGGGCGAGACGCACGAATACACCGACATGTATCCGGGCATGGCGCGCACCGCGCGCGAGGAAGGCTTCGGCGAAATCGCCGACTGGTTCGAGACCTTGGCCAAGGCCGAGAAAAGCCACGCCGGTCGCTTCCAGAAAGCCCTCGACACGATGGCCTGAGCCTCTTCGGCTCGCGTCGAAGGGGACCCATTCGGGTCCCCTTTTTCGTCACCCCCGCACTCAGTGAAGCGAAAAACCCATGCGTGAAGGCAGCCTCGAAGCTCCCGTTCGTCATGTGCTCGACTGGCAGAATCCCTGGTTCTGGGACGAGGCCGCGCTCGAGAAGGAAATGGAGCGTGTCTTCGACATCTGCCACACCTGCCGGCGCTGCTTCAATTTGTGCGATTCCTTCCCGCGACTGTTCGATCTGATCGACAACAGCTCGACCGGCGAACTGAACAGCGTGAACAAGGCGGATTTCGCCCAGGTCGAGGAAGCCTGCACGCTCTGCGACATGTGCTTCATGACCAAGTGCCCCTACGTGCCGCCGCACGAATGGGCGGTCGATTTTCCCCATCTCATGCTGCGTCACCGCGCGGTGCAGGCCAAGAAGAAGGGCGCCGACTTCGTGGCCGGCCAGCTTGCCGAGACCGACCGCATGGGACGCCTCGGCACTTTCGTCTCGGGCCTGGCCAACTGGGCGAGCGACGAGAGCAACGTCGCGACCCGCCGGACCATGGAACGGCTGGCCGGCATCCATCACGGCGCGCGCCTGCCGCGTTACGCCGCCGAGACCTTCGAAATCCGCGCCCGTCGTGAGGGCGCCGCGCCGAACGAGGCGGCGCCGGCCTTCGGCAAGCGCAAGGCAGTGCTCTATGCCACCTGCTTCGTGAACTTCAACAACACAGGCATCGGTGCTGCGGCGCGCGCGGTGTTGGCGAAAAACGGCGTCGAGACGGAAGTCGTGCACCCCGCCTGCTGCGGTATGCCCAAGCTTGAGCTGGGTGATCTCGAGGCGGTGGCAGCGGCGGCCAAACAGGTGTCGTCGGCGCTGTTGCCGTGGGTCGACAAGGGTTACGACGTGGTGGCACTCACGCCGTCCTGCGCGCTGATGCTCAAGTTCGAATGGCCGCTGATCCTGCCCAAGGACACCGACATCGACCGGCTGTCGCAAGCGACCTTCGACATCTCCGAATACGTCGTCGATATCGCCAAGAAGGAAGGCCTGGCGCCCGGCCTGACCCCACTCGAAGGCGGCGTCAGCGTGCATCTCGCCTGCCATGCGCGCGCCCAGAACATGGGCGCCAAAGCGGCCGAGATGTTGCGCCTGGTGCCTCAGACGAAGGTCGCCGTGATCGAGCGCTGCAGTGGCCATGGCGGCATCTGGGGCGCCCGCACCGAGAATTTCGCGACCGCGGTGAAGGTCGGCAAACCCGCGGCGCAGGCGGCGTTGAAAAACGACACGGCTTTCGTTGCCTCGGAATGTCCGCTGGCTGCCGACCATCTCATGCAGGTGATGGAGATGACCGCGGGCGAGCAGAAGCTCAAGCCGTCGCGCGCCGACCATCCGATCGAGCTTTTGGCGCGCGCCTATGGATTGGTGGAGCAACCATCATGACCCTGCTCAAGATCGAGACTTCCGCGATTGTGCCGCTCGCTGAATATCAGCAGCAGCGTGCCGAACGCCGCAAGCGGATGGCCGAACTGAAGAAGAACCGCCGGCTCGAAGTCGGCCCGTTCGCGGCCTTCTATTTCGAATCCTACGACACCATGCTGCACCAGGTGCAGGAGATGCTGTTCATCGAAAAGGGTGGTGCGGCGCAAATTCCCGACGAACTCGCAGCCTACAATCCGTTGATCCCGCAGGGCAGCGAGCTGGTCGCCACGGTGATGTTCGAGATCGACGAGCCAGTGCGCCGCGCCCGCGTACTTGCAAGCCTCGGCGGTGTCGAGCACAAGGCGTTCATGCGGGTCGGCGGCAGCATGATCCGCGGCATGCCGGAGGCCGACCAGGAGCGCTCGCGCGACGACGGCAAGGCCTCGTCGGTGCAGTTCATACGCTTCCCGTTTAAGCCCGCCGAGATCGCGGCCTTCCGTGGCTGGACGGGCGAAGTCGTGGTGGGGTTCGATCACGCCAACTACGGCCACATGGCGCTCCTGCCACCTGCCGTGCGCCAGGCGCTGGCGCACGACTTCGTCTGAGCCGCCGGTTCTTAGCGCTTGGCCGTTATCGGCTGCGTGAAGACGACGGAATCGCCTGGAACCTCGGGCGGTAGCGGTGGATAGGGTGCGGCGGCGCGAATCGCTTCGATCATTCCCCTGTCGAGCGCGGCGACGCCGCTCGATCGCGTGATGCCGGCATCGATCAGCCTGCCATCTCGCCCGATGACCAAACGTATGACGACGGTGCCGCCTTCGTTTTTTTCGCGCAAATCAGGCAGGTATTGCGAAAACTTCCGCACGACTTGCCAGAAATAGGCGTCGAGCGCCCGGCTGCGGGTAGCGGCCTCGGCAGGATTTTGGAAGGGCGATGGTGCCGCCGCCTGGGGTTCCGGCGGCATGCCTTCATGGCGTCCCGGCGCGAGCGGCGACGGGCGGATAGCCTGTTGCGGCGGCGGCGTGTACGTGCGCTCGGCCGGCTGAGGTGGCTTCGGCGCAGACGGATGCGGCGCCGGCGGCGGAAACGTGGGCTTGGGATAATCGAGCGACGTCGGCGGGGCCGGCGGCGGCGCGGGCGGTGGCACGGCCTTGTCGAGAGGCGGCGGTCGCGGCTGAGCCGGCGGCTGCGGCGTGAGTGCCTGTTGCGGCTCGGCCTTCGGAGGCTCGGGCTTGGGCGGTTCCTGCTGCGAGGGCTGCTGCTTGGGCGGCTCCGTCGAAGGCGGGGCGGGCGGCGGCAAGCCGAGCTGCATGGCCGGGGTCTGGGGCGCCGACGGCGTTGCCTGCGCCGGCGGGGTCGGTGGAGCGGGTGGTGGCTGCGGCTGCGGGGTCGGTTCCGGCGGCTTGGTCTGCTCGATCGTGACGTCGATGGTAGGTTCGGTCGGGGGCGCCGGCCGATGCATCGACATCCACCACAGCGCCAGCGCCGTCAGCGCATGTAGCAGGAACGCCAGCGCCAACGCCTGGGGCGACATATGGTCGGAGCGGAAATAGGAGGCGCTGACAGCGTGGGCCACGATGCCCCCGTTTTAAAGCTGGAGCCGCACAGCCGCTAGTTTATCGGCTCGGATTTGTAGACGCCCCAAATCTCGGTGCGCTCGAGCCAGCCGCTGACGCCGGACACTTTGACGCGGCACCAGTCGCCCGAGCAGGAGCGGATCTCGCCCATCACTTCAGGCTCTAGCTTGGCCACGACGTCGGCCTGGTTGGCCGGTGTCTTGTGCAGGCTGGCCGGCTTAGCCGGGATTATGAAGCTGCGCTTACCTGTCAACAGGCTCTGATGGACCCAGCCGCTGGCGCCCTGCCAATCGCGGATTTTGCGCCAATTTTCGTACTCGGCGACGATCTCGACCGGCATGGTCTTGCGCTTGAAGACCCAGTCCACCGGGTAGCGCGTGCCCGGTCCGGTGCGCACATTGACCTCGTCGGACCGGAGCGAGGCGAAGCGCGGAATCGGCAGGCCGGAGCCCTTGCGCTGCGCGTTGTTCGGAGAGTCGGCGGCGCGCGCGCTGCCGCCGAAAGGCGGCAAATCAAGGAGGCAAAGCGTCGCCAACACAACGAACGCCGCCCAGAGGGAGACGGACGGTCGAATTCCCATTGGCGTCTTTATACCTGAAATCTTTACATTGGGCGACAAGTACTTGAAAAAGCGCGATTTTCCGTCGTGCTAGACCTCGGGGCCGCCGGCTGGACAAGGCGCTCGTGGAATTGCTAATCGGCAGGCATCGTCTTTTCAGCGCCAGCCCGGTCCCCATCACCATGCCGCCAAGTTCCAAGAAGAAGCCGCTGGTGATCGTCACCCGGAAGCTGCCCGAGGCCATCGAAACGCGGCTGATGGAGCTGTTCGAGACGCGACTCAACCCCGACGACGCGCCGCTCACCGCGCCGCAACTCGTCGAAGCCGTGCAGTCGGCCGATGTTTTGGTGCCCACCGTCACCGACCGCATCGACAGTCGTGTGCTTTCGCAGGCCGGGCCGCGGCTGAAGCTGATCGCTTCGTTCGGCACCGGCGTCGATCACATCGATCTCGACACTGCCCGCCAGCGCGGCATTACCGTTACCAACACGCCGGGCGTGCTGACCGAAGACACCGCCGACATGTCGATGGCGCTGGTGCTGGCCACGGCGCGGCGCATGGGGGCGGGCGAGCGGCTGGTGCGCGCCGGCAAGTGGACCGGTTGGAGCCCGACCTCGATGCTGGGTGCGCGCATGCAAGGCAAGCGCATGGGCATCGTCGGCATGGGCCGCATCGGCCAGGCGCTGGCTCGTCGTGCCAAGGGCTTTGGGCTGGCCATCCACTACCACAACCGCAAGCGCGTCCACGCCGAGATCGAGCGCGAGCTTGAGGCGACTTACTGGGAGAGCCTCGACCAGATGCTGGCGCGCATGGACATCGTGTCGGTCAACTGCCCGCACACGCCGGCGACCTATCATCTCCTGTCGGCGCGGCGGCTCAAGTTGATGAAGCCCACTGCGGTGATCGTCAACACCGCGCGCGGCGAGGTGATCGACGAGAATGCCCTGGTGCGCATGCTGAAGGCGGGCGAATTGGCCGGCGCCGGACTCGACGTCTATGAGCACGAGCCGCAGGTCAACCCCAAGCTGCTCGAGCTCGACAGTGTCGTGCTGCTGCCGCACATGGGCTCGGCCACGCTCGAGGGTCGTATCGAGATGGGCGAGAAGGTGCTCATAAACATCAAGACCTTCGCCGACGGCCACAAGCCGCCCGATCGCGTGCTGGCGACGATGTTCTGAGACCGCCTACTTGATGGTGTCGTCGCGAAAGATGATGTGACTGTGCGCCCGGTCGGGATCCAGCACGTCGCGCGTCGAGCGGCCGACCTGGGCGCCGATCAGGATGGTGAGCGAGGTCCAGTACATCCAGACCATGATGGCGGCGAAGCCCGCCGTGGCACCGAACGCCGACGTGAGCTGGGTCACTTCGAAGTAGTAGACAAGCGCCCGATTGCCGGTGGCGAACAGCAGCGCGTTCACCGCGCCGCTGACCAACGCGAACTGCCAACGCACGCCACCGGCCGGCAGCCACTTGTAGATCAGGGTGAAGAAAGCAATCAGGATCCCATAGTGTACGAAGCCCGAGATCGCCGGCCCGATCCAGTCGCCGAGGATGGGGAAGGCCTGCAGGGCGCTGGAATAGGCGGACAGGGTGACGCTGGCCAGGATCACAACGACGAGCAGGATGCCCAACATCACCATGAGCAGGAGCGCCAGCAGGCGTGACTTGAGGCCGGCCAGCACCGGATGCACCGCGCGCATCTTGCTGTCGCGCCAGATCGCGTCGATGCCATCGTCCAGCTCCACGAACACCCGGGTGCCGGTGTAGAGCAGCACGAGGAGACCGATGATGGCGGCGACACCGCCGCCGCGGAACAGATCCTGCGAGGCGAAGCGCTGAATGCTTTTGAGATGCTCGGGGTCGACCACGGTGCCAAGCCCCTCGAAGATCGCCTGCTGGGCCATCAGCCGGCCGACAAACGGCTCGGCGATAGCGATGCTGAAGATCATGATCGGGCCCAAGGCGAACATGGTGTAGAAGGCCATCGCCGCGGCCGACGTCGACAGCCGGTTGGAGAAGAAACCGGCGAAGGCGGAG
>PLYQ01000080.1:7949-34888 GCA_003153415.1 Rhodospirillales bacterium
TTGGCCTCGAAATGCTCCATCAGCGCCGCCGCGCGCACCTTGAGCTCGAGCTCGTCGAGCGGACCTTCGGCTTCGGTCAGCACCGTGGCGATCAGCGACACCGGCAGCACCGGCACGAGCCGGGCGATCTCGCCCATCACATGCCCAGCCAGCCGGCCGACAATCTCGAAGCGGCGCTCCTTGTCGAGGCCGCGCAGATCGCCGCCTTCCGCGTTCGCCGCCAGCCAGTCGCGCGCCGACACCAGCCCGCCAAAATTGACGCAGGCATAGCCGAAGCGGAACCAGCGGCCGCGCAGCATCAAGCCGAGCTGGCGGAACCAGAAGCGGAGCGTCGTGTGGGTGGCGAACCAGGCGCCCTGCCGCGGCGCTTCCCTGTCGAGCGAGCGCAGCAGGGTGCGGTCCTCCAGCACGCGGTCGTAGTTCAGTGCCACCGGCACGAAGACGATGTCGTTGGCGCCCTTGGGATCGAACGATTTCAGCATGTAGTCGAACAGGCCGAGCTTGGGCTCGCGCAGGCGGCCGTCGCGCGACAGCCCGCCCTCGGGATACATCGCCTGCGCCACGCCCGCCTCGGTCGCCATATGGACGTAGCGCTCGAGCACGCGGCGATAGATCGGGTTGTTGGAATTGCGCCGCACGAAATAGGCGCCCATCGAGCGGATGAGCTGTTGTAGCGGCCAGATGCGCGCCCATTCGCCGACCGCGTAGCTCAGTGCCGTACGCTCGGCGGCGAGGAAGGCCACCAGCACGTAGTCCATATTGCTGCGGTGGTTCATGACGAACACCACGGCGGTGCCGGGCGGCACCCCGGCCAAGGTGCGCTCGTCGGCGAAGCCCAGGCGAACACGGTAGAGAAAGCGCGCCACGGCGCGGGCAACCGAATAGCCGACGCGGAAATAGATGTAGGCGTTGAAGGTCGGCACGATCTCGCGCGCGTAGCGATAGACTTCGGTCATGGCCACTTCGCGCGGCAGGTTGCTCTCGCGGGCATAGTCGTTGGCCGCGGCGACCACCTGCGGGTCGTAGACCAGTCGGTCGATCAGCACTTGCCGCTTGGTGAGCTGGAACGGCTTGATCTCCACGGCCAGCCGCCGGTTGACCGTGTCGATCAGCCGGTTGAGCCGGCGGCGCAGGAACCAGCGGCCGCTCGGGATCAGCAGCCTATCGAGTAGCGACCACAGTGCGAAGACAACGATGGGCAGGAACAGCCAGAGCGGGACGGTGACCGGCGCGTCCATTGTCTTGACCTTGGCGTCCCGGGCCGTGCGCTCAGTACTGCCTGAGCTTGAAGCCCGCGACGATGAGCAGGATCGAGGCAACCGTCAGCACGGCCGCCGTCCCGATCGCACCCAAGGAGCGCCCTTTGGGGATGGTGCCGAGCAGGCCGCCGGCATGGAGCACACGGGCGACCAGGAGCACGGCCGACAGGCACGCCACCATCCAGAAGCCGTAAAAGTCGCTGGCGATATAGATCAGGAGCAGGCAGAGCGGTGCCCACTCGATCAAATTCGCGTGCGCGCGAATGGCGGCCAGCATCTCGGGGTCGCCACCGTCACCCAGATAGATTTTCTTGCGTCCGCGCATGCGGGCGACATTGAGGCCCAGGACGACGGCCAACAGCCCGAGCAGGCCGGCGCAGACGAAAAAGACAGGCATCGAACAAGCTCCCCCTCGATTTGCCGGCATTGTATGGCCATATTGGCGCGGGGCACAAAGCATGAGGAGCCGCGCCATGTGGCAAATGCTGCGCAAGAAGATCGAAATGCCGAGCGCCGACCGGGCCCTGCCGGGTCGCGCCGCGCCGGCCTACAAGGTGCCGAGCGAGCACTTCGTGAACCATAACCGACTCCTGCCTCCGTTCCCGGCCGGGCTGGAGAACGCGATGTTCGGCCTGGGCTGCTTCTGGGGCGCCGAGCGCATGTTCTGGCAGGTTCCCGGCGTCTATTCGACGGCGGTCGGCTACGCCGCCGGCCTGACGCCCAACCCGACCTACGAGGAAGTCTGCTCGGGCCACACCGGTCACAACGAGGTGGTCATGGTGTGGTTCGATCCGAAGAAGACTTCGTATGAGGCGCTGCTCAAGGTGTTCTGGGAGGGCCACGACCCAACCCAGGGCATGCGCCAGGGCAATGACGTTGGCACGCAGTACCGTTCCGGCATCTACGCGTTCTCGACCGAGCACAAGCAGAAGGCGGAAGTCTCGCGCGCCGTCTTCCAGAAGGAGCTGGCGAAGAACCGCCTGGGCACGATCACCACCGAGATCGCCGATGCTCCGGCGTTCTACTACGCCGAGGACTATCATCAGCAGTATCTCGCCAAGAACCCGGGCGGCTACTGCGGGCTGGGCGGTACGGGCGTGAGCTGCCCGATCGGGCTCGGCGTCGCGGCGGAGTAAGCGAACTGGCGACTTCGTCCCTCTTTCGTCTGCTGTCCCGCACCCGGGCTCCGGCGCCACAGCCGGAGCAACTTGTCGTCGCGCACGCCGGTGATGCCCTGCCTGTCACCTTCGTCCGCAGCCCCCGCGCACGGCGCGCCTCGTTGCGGGTCGATCCGGCGGGGCGGCGCATCGTGCTCACCGCGCCTTTGCGCATGTCGCGGGCCATCGCCGTGGGTTTCGCCGAAACTCAAGCGGGCTGGATCGCCGCCCGGCTGAAGCGGCTGCCGATGCGCCAGCCGTTCGTCGACGGCGCCGAGCTGCCCCTGTTCGGAGAGCCGCACAGCATTCGCCACCGGCCCGAGATGCGCGGCACGGTGTGGCGCGAGGGCGGTGAGATCCACGTTGCCGGCCGGCCCGAGCATCTGCCGCGCCGTCTGCGCGACTGGCTGACGGCCGAGATGCGTCAAAGATTGCTGCCGCTGGTCCATGCCAAGGCCGCCCGGGTCGACCGATCGGTCAAGCGCATCAACGTGCGCGACAGTCGCTCGCGCTGGGGAAGCTGCGGGCCGGATGCCACCATGTCGTTTTCCTGGCGGTTGGTGTTCGCGCCGCCCGAGGTGCTGGACTACCTGGTGGCGCACGAGGTCGCCCATCTCGTGCACCTCAATCACGGCCCGCGCTTCTGGGCACTGGCCCGCACGCTGTGCGAGAACCCGATCGAGGGCCCACAGGCCTGGCTCAAGAAGAACGGCGAGACCTTGCTGCAGTACGGGGTTTAGTCTGGGGCCGCATGGCCAGGATCGACAACAAAACGGCACGCCGCACGCTCGAGGTTTTCGAAGCGTTCCAGCAGCGCAGAATGCCGATAAGCCTGACGGAGCTGGCGCGAATCTTGAAGGCGCCGATCAGCAGCTGCCATGGAATCGTGCGAACCCTGATCGCGCGGGGCTATCTGTACAACGTCGATGCCGAGCGAAATCTTTATCCCACCAAGCGTCTGCTGCGGATTGCCGAAACCATCGCGGGCAATGATCCGATACTTGGTCGACTGACCTCGTCACTTTCCCATTTGCGCGACCTTAGTGGCGAGACCCTGGTTTTAGGGAAATGGCAGGACAACGTCGTCGTTTATCTCGATGTGGTGGAGAGCCAACAGACGATCCGGTACAGCGCGCAACCTGGCGACATGCAGCCGGTGCATTTCAGTTCGATCGGCAAGGCAATACTGGCGCAAATGGACGACGAAACGTTCGCCGCCTGGTTGGCGGCCAACCCTCTGGAACGCCAGGCGCCGAAGATGAACATCACTGCTCGCCAACTGCACCGCGAGCTCAAGGCGGCTCGTGCTTCGGGTTATTGCATCGCCGGCGGTGAAACGGCGAAAGACGTGATGGCAGTGGCGATCGCCATTCCCTCGCGCGGAGATCCGATCGGCGTTGCCATCGCCGGCCCGAACTCCCGCATCAAACCGGCGGCGCGACGGCATGGGGAATTGTTGCTGAAGCTGCGAAAAGAAATCGCCGATCGCGGCTGACCGCGCCGCCAACGACTTTCGTTGTGGCACAGGCGGGTCTCGTCGATTAAATTCAAATAGAAGAACGTCTATTCACAATGGTGAATAGAGAGGTTCCCGGAAATCGTGCTTGGCGAGCGATGTCGCGGGCCGAACAGGAGAAACTTAGTGGCAAGATCACATCCGGTCGACATCCATGTGGGCGCGCGGATGCGCCAGCGGCGCACCCTGCTCGGCATGAGCCAGACCAAGCTCGGCGACGCAGTCGGGCTGACTTTCCAGCAAATCCAGAAGTACGAGCGCGGCTCCAACCGCATCGGCTCGAGCCGGCTGTTCGAGTTCTCCAAGGTGCTCGACGTGCCGGTGTCGCATTTCTTCGAGGAGATGCCGTCCAATGTCCTGGCCGGCCGGCCGATGTCGGGCCGCGGCCGCAAGGGCTTCGGCGAGGCGGGCACGCCGTTCGAGCAGGAAAAGGATCCGCTGATCAAGCGCGAGACGCTCGAGCTAGTACGGGGCTACTACAAAATTCGCGAGGACAAGGTACGCAAGCGCATCTTCGACGTGGTGAAGGCGGTCGGCGCCGCCAGCCATGCCGAGGCCCTGGGCGGGCGCAAGAAGCGCTAGCCCGGCACGCCGAACGGTCGCCTGCTACTCGGCGGCAGCGCGGGCGGGAGCGACCGCCAGCTCCGCAGCCGCCGCCTTGGCGACGGCCGTGCCTTCGAAGAAGCGCGGGTTCTGTGTGCCCCACAACCGCACGGCATTGGCGAAGGTGAAGTCGCGGAAATCGTCGGCGGTGATCAACTCGTCTTCGACCAACTCGTAAGCCTGGGGTACGGGGTTCAGCATGTTCGGCACGTCGAAGTGCCCGATGTCCGAGCTGAAGATCGCGTTGATGCGGGCACCGAACGGATTGGCCCGGCCGAACGCTGTCACGTTCATCCGGTCATCGGCCTCGCAGCCGAAATAGTACGGCTTGGCATAAAGATCGACCCAGTCTTCCTTGCGCGTGATGTTGCACGCCGCGAAGTCGTCCAGCACCGGCACACCGCCGGTCGGCTCGTCCTCCTCGGCGCTGGGCCAGCCGTCGCGCTTGGTCAGTTCGGCGGCGATATCGTCATAGCCATACTTGTCGACCAGGCTCTTGAGCATCGCCCGGTCGAGCTTCTTGGGATCCATGTAAGCGATGCCCTTGGCGCCACGCCGCTCCCAATGCTCGATCAGGTCGGCGAAGAGCTGGCATCCCCAGCCCACGCCGCCTTCGAGGAAGGCGAAGCGCAGATCGGGGAAGCGTCGCGTCACGCCGCCCAGGAACAGTCCCTTGGCGAGAGCGTGCCCGGCGGCAGCGAAGTGGCCGACGTGGTTGAAAGTGAAATTGGACGGCGAATTGCGCAGGCCAAAGCCGCGGCCGCCGGCATGAAAGGTCGGTGCGATGCCGAGTTCGCGGCATTTCTGCCAAACCGGGTCGTAGTTGTGGTCGCTGTCGAGACCGATCCTTTCGTAGTTCACGGCAAAGCGGCCGACCGCGGGATCGACGCCGTCGGCTACCGGGACGCCGCGCGGAAAGCCGCCGCCGAACATGCCGACCTTGGCACCGAGCTGCTTGGTGGCGTATTCGAGCTCGGCAATCGCCTCGTCCGGCGTATGCATCGGGATGACCGCTGCCGGCGTCAGCCGGTCGCTGAGCTTGGCGAAATAGTCGGCCGACACGATGTTGAAGCCGCGGATCACGGCGCGCCTGGTCTCGTCGTCGNNCGGTCGTACAGCATGCGCGGCATCATCGCCGTGGCGCGGTCGCGGGTGTTGGTCGATTGGCGGGTCCAGTAGCCCTCCATGGCAATGCCGCGCTGCTTGCGCTCGGCAATCGACAGGCGAAGCGAATCGGGGACGCGCCGCTGCAGGGCGAGGAACGCATCCGCCGCCTTGTCGCCGACGGCCTTGCGCATTCGCTCGGCAAACACCGGGGCGTACTCGACCCAGTGGCCGTCGGCATCGATGATGGGATGTTTGAGACCGGCGCGAACTTCTGCGGGGCTGCGATGAGAACCCATGCTTGCCTCCAAGGTCACAGGGTGCCCACGCTAGCTCTGTCGGCAGGCCCGCGCAACGAACCCGCTTCTGCGGACGTACTGCAATACGCTACTTAGCCGAACCGTCCCGGATCGCAGGCCAAAAGTGTCTCGGGCAGCTCCTCGCCCTCCATCTGTCGGGCGATCAGCCGGCCGGTTGCCGTGGCCAGGGTCAGCCCGACATGTTGATGGCCATAGCCGCAATAGACATTGGCCAATCGCGGCGCGCGGCCGATGGCGGGGCGGAAATCGGGCAGGCTCGGGCGTTCGCCGATCCAGCGGCTGAGTTCCGCGCCGCCGACCCCGGGGAAGATGTCCTTCAGGTGCCTCACCAGGAGATCGGCGCGATGCCACGACGGCGGCTGGTGCGGTGCAGCGAGCTCGACGGTGCCGGCGACCCGCAGCCCTTCCTCCATCGGCGTGATGAAAAAGCCGCGGGCTGCGGGGCTCACCGGCAACTCGAAGCGGACATTGTCGGGCGCCAGCATGACGTGATAGCCGCGCTCGGCGACCAGCGGCGCGTTGAAACCCAGGAGTCGCGTCAGCTCGCCCGAGGCGCGGCCGGCGGCAATCACCAGCGCCTTCGCCGGCAACTCCGAGTCTGTCAGCTGCACCGACGTGACCCGGTTGCCGTCGCGGCCAAAGCCGCGCACCCGGCCGCGCACCACGGTGCCGCCGTCGGCGGCGAAGCGCTCGGCCAAGGCCGCCACCACGCGGTAGGGATTGGTGGTGTGCATGCCGTGCGGGTAGTAGACGCCGCGCACGATGTGGGCGCTCAGCCCGGGCGCCAGCTCACGCGCCCGGTTGCCGTCCACGACCTCGAATTCCGTACCCTTGGCCTTCTGCAGCTCTCGTTCGTCGGCGCCCGACGCGAAGGACTCTTCGCTCTCGTAGACGTAAAGCGCGCCTTTGCTGCGGAACAGCTCGCCCAGCCCCGAGGCCTGGATCTCGGCCTTCCAGGCGATGTTGGCCTCGGCCATCAGGGTCCCGAAGGAATCGACGCCCTTTTTGACCTCGGCGGCGCTGTAGGCCGCTAGCGCAAAGCGCGCCATCCAGGGCAGCAGCGACGGCAGGCTGGGCAGATGCACGGTGAGCGGGCCGTCGCGATCCATCAGCATCTTGGGCAGGCGTCGAAGCGTCGACGGCCGCGCCAGAGGCAGCACGTGGTCGATGGCGATGAAGCCGGCATTGCCGTAGGAGGTCGCGCGACCTGGTTCGGCCGAATCGACCAGGGTGACGGCGTGGCCGGCCCGCTGCAGCGCACGGGCCGTCGCGGTGCCGACAACGCCGGCGCCGACCACAAGTACAGAAGCAGGTTCGTTCATTGGCGGACGTTAGCACGCCCCCTGCAGGCGCCCAGCGAGGTAGCAATTGAATTGTCGCCGTGAATGACTATTTACCGTCCCATGTTCCCACAATCCGACAACTCCCCCTCGCCCGGCTGGCACGCCACGACCATCCTTTCGGTGCGCAAGGCCGGCCAGGTGGTGATGGCCGGCGACGGCCAGGTCTCGATGGGCCAGACCATCGTCAAGGCCAACGCCAAGAAAGTCCGCCGTCTCGGTAACGGTTCGATCGTCGGCGGCTTCGCAGGCTCCACGGCCGATGCCTTCACATTGTTCGAACGTCTTGAGGCCAAGCTCGAGCGCCATCCCGGCCAGCTCCTGCGCGCCTGCATCGAGCTCGCCAAGGACTGGCGCACCGATCGTTACCTGCGTCGCCTCGAGGCGATGATGGCGGTGGCCGACAAGGACGTGTCGCTGCTGCTGTCGGGCTCGGGCGACGTGCTCGAACCGGAAGGCGGCATCATCGCCATCGGTTCGGGCGGCAACTATGCGCTGGCGGCGGCGCGCGCTCTCGTCGGCGTCGACGGGCTGGATGCTGAAGCCATCGCCCGCAAGGCGATGGGCATCGCGGCCGACATCTGCGTCTACACCAACCACAACCTCGTCATCGAGAAGCTCTGAGTAGCGTACATGAGCAACGACTTTTCCCCCCGCGAGATCGTTTCCGAACTCGACAAGCACATCGTCGGCCAGCAGGACGCCAAGCGCGCCGTGGCTGTGGCACTTCGCAACCGCTGGCGTCGCCTGCAGTTGCCCGAAGGGCTGCGTGAGGATGTCGTGCCCAAGAACATCCTGATGATCGGCCCGACCGGTGTCGGCAAGACCGAGATCGCGCGCCGCCTGGCAAAGCTCGTCAACGCGCCGTTCCTCAAGGTCGAGGCCACCAAGTTCACAGAAGTGGGCTATGTCGGCCGCGANNGATGTGAAGGCCAAGGCCGAGCTCGCCGCCGAGGATCGCGTGCTCGATGCTTTGTGCGGCCCCAACGCCAGCGAAGAAACGCGCCTGCGCTTCCGCCACAAGCTGCGCAACGGCGAACTGGCCGACCGCGAGATCGAGATCGAGGTCGCCGACTCCGGCGCCCCCATGCAGTTCGAGGTGCCGGGCCAGCCCGGAGCGTCGGTCGGCATGATCAACATCGGCGACATGCTGGGCAAGGCGTTCGGTGGACGCACCAAGAAGCGCAAGATGACCGTGGCCGAGTCCTACGAGAGCCTGTTGCGCGAGGAGAGCGACAAGCTCTTGGACCAGGAGAAGCTGGTGCGCGAGGCGCGCGACGCGGTCGAGCAGAACGGCATCGTGTTCATCGACGAGATCGACAAGATCACCGCGCGCAGCGAGTTCCGCGGTGGCGGCGACGTGAGCCGCGAGGGCGTACAGCGCGACCTGCTGCCCCTGATCGAGGGCACCACGGTGAATACCAAGCACGGGCCGGTGAAGACCGACCACGTCCTGTTTATCTGCTCCGGCGCCTTCCATCTCGCCAAGCCGTCCGACATGCTGCCCGAACTGCAGGGCCGGCTGCCGATCCGCGTCAGCCTCTCCTCGCTCAATCAGGAGGATTTCCGCCGCATCCTGACCGAGCCGGAGGCGAGCCTGGTCAAGCAGTACAAGGCTCTGCTGGCGACCGAGAAGGTCGAGCTCGAGTTCAAGGACGATGCGATCGACGAGCTGGCCCGCCTGTCGGCCGAGATCAACGAGACGGTCGAGAATATCGGCGCGCGCCGACTGCATACGGTGATGGAGAAGCTTTTGGAGGAGATCAGCTTCACCGCCTCGGACAGGCCGGGCACCAAGGTCGAGATCGACGCAGCCTACGTGCGCGAGCATGTGAGCGAGCTCGCCAAGAAGGGCGATCTCAGCAAGTTCGTGCTCTAGCCACCCGGAAGGGGGGGCGAGAAATGAGACAAAATCGAGGAAAGTGCTGATGCCATCGGCATCGGATTGGTCTCACCGGAGTGAGACATCAGTGAGACATCGGTGAGAACCGGTGAGACCCAGCGAGACTAGAGGCAGTAGGCCGCGATCAGGTCGATCAGGTAGGCCGGCCCGTTCAGGCCCCACAGGATGAAAGAGACCGCGGTCGCCGCCACGAGCAGGGCGACGCCGCCCCACAGCAGGAGCGGGCGCCAGCCCCTCGTCATGAATTGTCCGTCATGCCGGCTGTGGAAGCGCCGCGCGTCTCGGCAGGCGCTGCTCGACGATCGGCCAGTGCAGCAGGGCGGCGACGATGCCGAGCGCGATCGAGATAGTCCACATCGTGTCGTAGTTGCCCTGCAGGTCGAACAGCCGGCCGCCACCCCAGCCGCCGAAGAAACTGCCGACCTGGTGGCCGAAGAACACGATGCCGTTCAGCATCGTCACATGGACCGGCCCGAAGATGTAGCCGACCAGCGAGGTTGTGAGTGGCACGGTGCCGAGCCACAGGAAGCCCAGCGCACCGGCAAAGATCAACACCGAGGCCGCCGACAGGGGCGCCAGCACGAAGCCCAGGAAGACCAGTGAGCGCAGCAGGTAGAGCAGCGACAGCAGGTTCTTGCGCTTGTACCTGGCCCCCATCGAGCTCCACAGGATGGCGCCGGCGATGTTGAACAGCCCGACCATGCCGATCGCCCAGCCGCCGAGCTCGGCCGGCGACAGCTTGATGCCGAACAGCGCAAGCCCGATGCCCTTGTCGGAGATGTAGGCCGGCAGATGGCCGCCGACGAAAGCGACATGGAAGCCGCAGACGAAATAGCCGATGAACAGCAGCACGTAGCTCTTCTGGCTGAAGGCTTCCGACAGCGCCTCGCGCGTGGTCTGCGAGCCGCCACTGCCTCTCTTGGAAGCGGCGATCTCCTTGCGGTCGTTGAGCCCGATCGGCAGCAGGATGATGAGCAGCGCGAGCGCCGTCAGCGCCCACATGGTGGGGCGCCAGTCGCCGAAATAGCCCTGCAACACGGCGGCCAGCGGCACGATGAAGAATTGGCCGAACGAGCCGCCGGCTGAACAGATGCCGACCGCCAGGGCCTGCTTGGCCGGCGGCGCCACGCGCAGGATAACGCCCAGCACCGGCCCGAAGGTCGCGGCCGACAGGCCGATGCCGACCAGGATGTTGCCCAGGATCAGCATGGCGCCGTCATGCATGGTGGCGGTCACGATCATGCCCAGTACGTAGACCGCGCCGCCGCCGGCGATGGTCGGGGCCGAGCCAAAGCGGTCGGCCAGCCGGCCGGAGAAGGGCGCCACCGCGCCCATCAGCAACATGGAGATGGCGGTGCCGAAGGAGAACAGCTCGCGACCGACATGAAGCTCGGCCGAAACCGGCTTGAGGAAGATGCCGAAGCTCTGACGGACGCCCAGACCGATGGTCAGGACGAGAAAACCGCACCAAACGGCGGTCCAATAGGAACGGGAGGTCATGGGTTGCAATCTAGGGTGTTCCCGCCTCGGCGATGCATAGAATTACTTCATGCCGCCCCAAGCTCTTATGTGGCACAACAGAACCATGTTCGGAGTGTGGCTTCGCGCCGGTTTGGCGGCGTTTCTTGTGCTGATGGCGGGTGGTGCTCTCGCCGCGTCGCGCCTGGAGCGCGAGCGCTGCCCCTTCAAGCCGCCGCGCGGCGAGCGGATCGAGTGCTACGTGCTGATCGTGCCCGAGAACCGCGACCAGCCGCAGGGCCGCGAAGTGCGTCTGAAAGTGGCCGTGCTCAAGGCCAAGCGCGCGCTGGCGCCCGATCCGCTGATCTATCTGGCAGGCGGCCCCGGCGAAGCGCCGCTGATCGCCTCGAGCGCCGGCGCCGATCCGTTGGCGGAGGGCGGCTGGTGGAACGATACCGCCGCGATCCGCCGCAAGCGCGACGTCATCATCCTGAGCCAACGCGGCGCGGGCGGTGCCACGCCCAATCTCGACTGCTTCGAGCCGCGCACCTCCGAGCCCGCCCGCGCCAAGCGCCGCGCCGTCACCGAACAGCAGGAGCGTGAGATCCTGCTGCGCTGCCGGGCCGAGTTCGACAAGAAGAAGATCGACCTTGCGATGTACACCACGCCGGTGCTGGCCGACGACGTGGCCGATCTCGCGAAGGCCTTCTCGCTCAAGCAGATCAATCTCTACGGCATTTCCTACGGCACACGCTGGGCGCTCGAGACGATGCGCCGCCATCCCAACCTGGTGCGCGCCGCGGTGCTGGACGGCGTCTATCCTCCGAATATCAACGGCGAGCAGAACGAGCCGGAGATCGTGCGCAACGCCTTCGAGCGGCTCTACGCCGAATGCGCCGCCGTACCGATCTGCCGCGAGCGCAATCCCGATCCCAGTGCCGCAATCAGGGAGATGATCGCCTTGGCCGATCGCACGCCGCTCGAACTCAGCCTGCAGCTCGACGACGGGACGCGGAAAGTCCGCATGGACGGCTCGAAGCTCATGCTGGTGCTGCTGCACATGATGCGTGAGGGCGAGGCAGCGCTGCTGCTTGAGGCGGTGTCGGCGCTCAAGCGCGGCGACAGCCGGCTGATCAGACAGTTCGCGGAGGATTTCGAAAACGACGAAGGTGGGCTGCTCGAGCAGAACGCCCAGCAATTCGGCGGACTGTTCAACACCATCGAATGCCGCGAGAGCTGGGCAGCGGTCGACCAGGCGGCGCGCGAGCGGTCGATCGAGGCCGGCGGCATCTACAGTTTGAGCGCCCAGCTCAGCAAACTCTCGGCATTCTGTCCGGTGTGGCGCGTGCCCGTGGCGCCGCCGGCGGAGCGCCAGCCGGTCCAGTCGACCGTCCCGATCCTGCTGCTGAGCGGCACCTACGATTGGCTGACACCGCCCGCCTGGGCCAAGGATGCCGGGCGGCAGCTGCCGAATTCGCGCCATGTCGTGTTTCGAGGGTTCGGTCACGGCGTGTCGACGCAGGATGTCTGTGCGGCGCGCTTGCGTGACGAGTTCATCGACGCGCCCGATCCCCGCGGCCCGCTACCCTGCAGGCCCGATGTGCCGCTCGATTTCACGGCTGCCTCCGAACGCGCCGGGGCCTTGCCGTGACCTGGCTGTGATTTGAGGGACACACCGGAAAGATGAATCGCGTGCTGGCCCATACCGGCGTGAAATACCCGATCGTGCAGGCGCCGATGGGCTGGATCGCCCGTAGCCAGCTTGCCTCGGCCGTCTCCAATGCCGGCGGGCTCGGCATCATCGAGACCTCGAGCGGCGAGGTCGAGGCGTGCCTGGGCGAAATCGCCAAGATGAAGGAACTCACGACCAAGCCGTTTGGCGTCAACCTGCCGATCCTGTTCATCCGCGAGCCGCGGATCGTCGATCTGGTGGCCAAGTCAGGCGTCAAGTTCGTGACGACCTCTGCCGGATCTCCGGCCAAGCTGCTGCCGACGCTCAAGGCGGCCGGCCTGATCGTCTATCATGTCGTGCCCAACCTTTCTTCGGCGTTGAAGGCGGTCGACGCGGGGGTCGACGGGCTGATCGTCGAGGGCGGCGAGGGCGGCGGCTTCAAGAATCCCGATGACGTTTCCACGCTCGTCCTCCTGCAGGGCGTGCGCGAGCGCACCGACGTGCCGATCATCGCGGCCGGCGGCATCTGCGACGGCCGGGGGATGGCCGCGGCGTTCGCTCTGGGCGCCGAGGGCATCCAGATGGGCACGCGCTTCGTCAGCGCTGCCGAGAGTCCGGTGCATGCCAACTACAAGCAGGCGATCGTCGACGCCGACGACACCGGCACGGTGATGCTCAACCGCAAATCGACGCCGTGTGTGCGTGCGCTGAAGACCGAGCGCGCCAAGGGGATCGACCGAGAGGGCTCGTTCGACCGCTCGATTTTCAAGAGCGTGAGGGATGTCTACTTTGGCGGCGACATGGAAGCCTCGCTGGCGCTCGCAGGTCAAACGGTCGGCCTGATCCACGAAGTGCTGCCGGTCGCCGAGATCATCGGCCGCACGGTCGAGGGCTTCCACCAGATCCGCAGGGCGCAGTGGGAACGCTCGGCGCGCGGTGAGTTCTGAGCTTTAGCGCCGCAGCGTTCCTTTGCTAGACTGGAGTAGATTCGACACAAAAATTAAGTAATATTCCTTCAAGGACGAAAGGCCACGCAGGCGTGCCTGAATTCGCTGTATTTGGCGCCGCTTTAGGGGCATTGGCAGTCGCTGCCTGCCTTGCGGCGCTGCTGCAAGCGCGGGCGCTGGCGTTGGTCTATCCGCTGAGCGCCCTGGCGGCGATTGCGTTGGGCGTCGTCGATCTCCGGGTCCTACTGGGTGGCGGAGATTTCACGGCGCAGCTGCCGATCGGCCTGCCGACCATCGGTCTCCACCTGCGCCTCGACTCCGTGTCGGCGTTCTTTGGCGTGGTGATCAACGGCGGCGTGCTCGCCGCCAGCGTCTACGGCATGGGCTTCGATCGCGCCAAAGAGCTGACACCGCGGATCGAGCCGTTGTTCCCGCTGTTCGCGGCCGCGATGAACCTCGTGCTGATCGCCGACGATGCCTATGCCTTCCTGTTTTCCTGGGAATTGATGTCGCTGTCGTCCTGGGCGCTGGTGGTGGCCCGCCATACCGATCCGGAAAGCCGGCGTGCCGGCCACCTCTATCTCGTCATGGCGGCGATCGGCACGACTGCCCTGCTGTTCGCCTTCGGCGGACTGGCCGGCCCGGCGGGCGGCTATGGCTTCGACACCATCCGCGCCCATCCGCCCGGTCCGGCGGTCGCAGCCCTCGTGCTGTCGGCCGCGCTGGTCGGTTGCGGCTCGAAAGGCGGTCTCATTCCGCTGCATGCCTGGCTGCCGCTCGCTCATCCGGCGGCGCCGAGCCACGTCTCGGCGCTGATGAGCGGCGTCATGACCAAGGTCGCGATCTACGGCTTCGTGCGCATCGCCTTCGACCTCCTCGGCCCGCCGGCCTGGTGGTGGGCGCTGCCGCCGATCGTGCTGGGCGCGATCACGGCCGTGCTGGGACTGCTCTATGCCGTGCTCGACCGCGACCTCAAGCGCGTGCTGGCCTATTCGACGATCGAGAACATCGGCGTGATCTTCGTGGCGCTGGGTCTTGCGCTCGCCTTTCGCGCCAATGGCCAGCACGCCGGGGCGGCCGTGGCGATGGCGGCCGCACTTCTGCATTCGCTCAATCATTCCTGGTTCAAGTCGCTGCTGTTCCTCGGTGCTGGTGCCGTGCTCCACGCCACCGGGCGGCGCGATCTCGAGGGGATGGGCGGCCTCATCCATCGCATGCCGCGCACGGCCGCATTCTTCCTCGTGGGCGCATTGGCCATCTCGGCGCTGCCGCCGCTCAACGGCTTTGTGTCCGAATGGCTGCTGTTTCAGGCGGTCATCGCCGCACCGGCGCTGCCGCAGTCGGTGCTGCATTTCGCCTCGCCGGCGATCGGCGCCATGCTGGCGCTGGCCGCCGCCCTCGCCGCAGCCTGCTTTGTCCGCGTCTACGGTATCGCGTTTCTCGGCCGGCCGCGCAGCGTCGAGGCTGCCCAAGNNGGGCTGTTCGGCAGCGTGCTCGCGATGGCATTGACGCCGGTTCTGAAGAGCCTCGTCGGCAGCGGGTTGCCCAGTCCTGACAGTGGTCCCACGCCGTTCTCCCTGATCGCCTTCGATGCCGCCCGCAGCGTCTACGATGCGCCGGTCATCGCGCTTTTCGTGGCGATCGCCTCGGTAACGACCTTGTTGGTCGTCCACCGCCTGTCGGCCCGCCGCACCCGGCGCGGACCGGCATGGGACTGCGGCTTTCCCGATCCGTCGCCGGCCACCCAGTACACCGCCTCGAGTTTCGCCCAGCCGTTGCGCCGTGTTTATGGCGCCGTGGCATTTGCCGCCCGGGAAACCGTCACCATGCCGCCGCCCGGCGATACCCGGCCGGCGCGCTTCTCGGTCGTCGTGGTCGACTTCGTGTGGGACGCGCTTTATGCAGCCCCCGGCCGGGCCGTGATCAGGCTGTCCGAGCGCCTGAACGTGCTGCAGTTCCTCACCATCCGGCGCTACCTGGTGTTGATGTTCACGGCGCTGGTGATCCTGCTGTCGATCGCGGCGGTGATGATATGACGATGGGCGATCTCGTGGTGCAGGTCCTGGCGCAGGGCGCCCAGATGTTCTTCGTACTGCTGATCGCGCCGCTTGCCGTCGGCGTGGTGCGCCGGGTCAAGGCGCGGTTGATGCGCCGGCAGGGTGCGCCGTTACTGCAGGGCTATCGCGACCTCGCCAAGCTCCTGCGCAAGGAATCGGTGGTGGCGGAGAGCGCGTCCTGGCTGTTTCGCTCAGCACCCGTGCTCATCTTCGCGTTGACCTGGGTGGCGGCAGCCCTCGTGCCTTCCTTCGCCTCGGGCCTGATGTTCAACTGGGCGGCCGACGTGGTGGCGCTGGTGGCGTTGCTGGGCGCGGCGCGCGCGTTGCTGGCGCTGGCCGGCATGGATGTCGGCACCAGCTTCGGCGGCATCGGCTCGTCGCGCGAGATGATGATCGCCACGCTGGCCGAGCCCGCGATGATGTTGATCGTGCTGACGCTCGCCATCGCTGCCGGCACGACCAGGCTGGCCGGCGTCGCCGACTTCTTCATCGCCGAACCGTTCGCCGTGCGGGTGTCGCTGGCCCTGTCGCTGGTTGCCCTGATCATCGTGGCGCTGGCCGAAAATGCACGCATCCCGGTCGACAATCCGGTCACCCATCTCGAGCTCACCATGGTCCACGAGGCCATGATTCTCGAATACTCCGGCCGGCACCTCGCCTTGATCGAGGCGGCGAGCTACCTCAAGCTGGTCCTCTATCTCTCCCTGCTGATCTGTCTGTTCGCGCCCTTTGGCATGGCGCCGGCGACGGCCGGTGTCGGTGGCTGGGCGCTCGGGCTGCTGATCTGGACCGCCAAGCTGCTGGGCGGCGCGGCGCTGTTGGGCCTGTGGGAAGTGAGCATTGCCAAGATGCGGGTCTTCCGCCTGCCCGATTTCGTCGGAATTGCCTTCGTCTTCGGCTTTCTTGCCATTCTGCTGGCGTTCCTCACGCGCGGGGCGGTCGAGTGAACCAGGCTTACGAAGTCTCTCATCTGCTGGCCGGCGCCATGCTGGTGACGAGCTTTGCGCTCCTCTACCAGGAGCGCATCGCGGCGGTGCTCAACGCCTTTGCCGCGCAGTCGATCACGCTGGCACTCGCGGTCGCCTGGGCGGCATGGTCGCAAGATCGACCGGACCTGTTCATCACCGCCCTGATCGCGCTTGTCCTGAAGGGAATCGTCATTCCCGTGGCGCTCCACCGCACGGTTCAGCGGCTTGGTATCCATCGCGAGGTCGAGAAGGTGGTGGGCGTCGGCATCGCGCTGGTGGTGGGCTTGGCACTGACCGGTCTCGCCCAGGCCCTGGTCCTCAAGGTCGCCCACGCAACGGCGAGCCATGCGCGCGAGGAGCTGGCGTTGGCGCTCGCCATCATCCTGCTCGGTTTTCTGATGATGATCCTGCGGCGCAACGCCGTGACCCAGGTCGTCGGCTTCATGTCGATGGAAAACGGACTGATCCTTGCCGCCACCGGCGCGCGCGGCATGCCACTCGTCGTCGAGGTCAGCGTCGCCTTCTCGGTGCTGATCACTCTGTTCGTGTTCGCGGTCTTCGTGTTCCGCATCCGCGAGCGCTTCGACACCATCGACATCGAGGCGCTCGACCGCATGCGCGGGGATCGCCGATGATCCACGCCTACCAGATCGTCGTGCTGGCGCCCTACGTGGCGGCCCTCGTGCTCGTGGCGATTCCCGGCTATCGCGTCGGTGCCATCGCCAACGTCTTGGCATCGGGGGTGACCTTCGGAGCCGGCCTATGGCTGATCGGCAGCGCGCGCCGCGTCGGCGACTACGCCATCGTCGATGAGTTCAACATCGTCTTCATCGCCATCAACACCCTGGTCGGCTTTACCACCGCGCTGTTCAGCGCCTCCTATATCGGCCACGAAATCGAGACGGGGCGGCTGCCGTCGAGCTTCGTGCGGTTCTACCACGCGATGTTCCAGGCCATGATGGGCTCGATGAATCTCGCCCTGATCGCCAACAATATCGGCGTGATGTGGGTGGGGCTCGAACTGGCGACGCTGATCACGGTGGTGATGGTCGGGCTCTACCGCACGCCGCAGGCGATCGAAGCGGCCTGGAAATACTTCATCCTGGCCAGCGTCGGCATTTCGCTCGCCTTCTTCGGCACCATCCTGATCTATCTCGCAGGCCAGCCGGCGCTGGGCGAAGGCGTGCCGGCGATGACCTGGAGTCTCCTGCAGGCCGCCGCCACGCGCTTGGATCCGGCGATCCTCGATCTTGCCTTCATCTTTCTGCTGATCGGCTACGGCACCAAGGTCGGGCTGGCGCCGCTCCATGCCTGGCTGCCGGACGCCCACGCCGAGGGTCCGACGCCGATTTCGGCCGTCCTTTCGGGTCTTCTGCTGAATGTGGCGCTCTATATCTTGCTCCGCTTCAAGATGATCGTGGCCGGCCAGCCGGCGGCGCTCGATCCCGGCCCGGTCATGATCGTCATGGGGTTGGTGTCGCTGATCTTCGCCGCCTTCATGCTGTACCAGCGCCGCGACATCAAACGGCTGTTTGCCTATTCGTCGATCGAACACATGGGCCTGATGGTCTTCGCGTTCGGCATGGGTGGCCCGCTCGCCAACTTTGCGGGCCTGCTGCATATGGCGATGCACAGCCTCACCAAGTCGGGCATCTTCTTCGCGGTTGGACACATCGCGCAGGCCAAGGGCACCCAACGTATCGCCGAGATCACGGGGCTGAGCGTCACCCACCCTCGGCTCGCTGTGGTGTTCGCGCTGGCAGTGCTGGCCATCTGCGGCATGCCGCCGTTCGGCGTCTTTGCCAGCGAATTCCTGATCCTGACCACGACCTTTGCGCGCGAGCCCTGGCTTGCCCTGCTGCCCGCCTTCGGGCTGCTGGTGGGCTTTGGCGCCCTGCTGATGCGCCTGCAGGGCACGATCTTCGGCGAGCCGGTGGGGCCGGCGCATCGTGTCGACGCTTCGTCCGTGCCCATGGTCCTGCATCTGCTGCTGGTGCTGACCGCCGGTATCTACCTGCCGCCGATGCTCGTGGTCTGGTTCCGGCGCGCCGCCGAGCTCCTGGGATGAGCGCCCCAGCCGCCCTGGCCGACCTTGTCGCAGAACGCGAAGCCGGGCCCGACGGCTACGTGCGGCTGGACGTCGAGGCCGACCTCTGGACGGCGCTGGCGCAAGGTTGCGCGGCTGGCCTGCACGACCTCAGCGCGCTGTGGGCGGACGGTGACAGGATGCGCATGGCCCTGGTCGGTGACGGCCGTCGCGCCATTGTCTCGCTCAAGACCGCAGCCGGCGCCTATCCCTCCGTCTCTGCCCACCACCCTCCCGCGATCCGCCTCGAGCGAGCAATGCGCGATCTCTATGGCGTGCAACCGCTCGGCCTGCCCGATCCCAGGCCCTGGCTCGACCACGGGCGCTGGCCGGGCCACGAAAACGAAGCACGTTACGAATTCCTGCCGTCCGAGGGCGAGGGTCTGCATCAGATCGCGGTCGGTCCGGTCCATGCCGGCATCATCGAACCGGGCCATTTCCGCTTCACCGCCAATGGCGAGACGGTGGTACGGCTCGAGGAGCGGTTGGGTTACGTGCACAAGGGTGTCGAACACCTGCTCGCCGGCGCCGACATCGCGCGCGGCGCCAGAATCGTCGGGCGCATCTCGGGCGACAGCACGGTGGCGTACGCCTGGGCCTTCGCGCGTGCCGTCGAGGCGGCACTTGGCTGGGCGGTGCCGCCCCGAGCCATCCTGCTGCGCGCCATCATGGCGGAACTGGAACGGCTTTCGCACCACATCAGCGATGTCGGCGCGATCTGCAACGACGCCAGCGTGCTGACCATTCACGCCCGCTGCGCGCTCCAGCGCGAGGATGGGCTGGCCGTGGCCGGCGCCTGCTTCGGCCATCGCCTGATGATGGATTGCATCGTGCCGGGCGGCGTGACAGCCGACCTGTCGAGCGATGGCATCGGGCAGGTCCGCGGCCTCCTTGCGCGTCTGGAGGAGACTCGCGCCGAGATCCTGCGGGTCTACGATTCGTTGCCGTCGTTGCAGGATCGCACGGTCACCACCGGCATCGTTACGCCCGAGCTGGTGCGCCAGTACGCCGCCGGCGGCTTTGTCGGCCGCGCGTCGGGCCGCGCCTTCGACGCGCGCAAGAGCTTCCCCTACGCGCCCTATGACCGGCTCGACTTCGCGCTCAAGACGCGCACCGCCGGTGACGTCGACGCGCGCCTGATGGTGCGCATGGAGGAGATCGTGGAAAGCCTCGGAATGCTCCACCGCCTGCTCGATCGGTTGGCACCGGGCGAAATCCGGAGCGCGGCACCGGCGATGGCGGTGGGCGAAGGCGCGGCGCTGGTCGAGGCGTTCCGCGGCGACCTCTTCGTGAGCGTGAGGATCGACGAGGGCGGTAAGCTCGCGCGGGTGCATGCGCGGGATGCCAGCTGGTTCCAGTGGCCGCTTCTCGAGGCCGCCGTCGAAGGCAACATCGTCGCCGACTTCCCGCTCTGCAACAAATCGTTCAACTGCTCCTACTCGGGTCACGACCTGTGAGACGCCCCGTGGAACCGCAGCCATGAGATCGTTCCTGTTCGACGCGCTGTTCAAGGGGACGGCCACGATCGCCCGCCCGGTCCCGGGGTCGGCCGCGCTCGAGGAAGTGGCCAAAACCCTGGGAGAGCGTGCACGCCAGCGGCTGGGGCGCTCGCTGTCGATCCGCGAGATCGATGCCGGTTCGTGCAACGGCTGCGAGCTCGAGATCCATGCGCTCAACAATCCGGTCTATGACGTCGAGCGCTTCGGACTGAAATTTGTCGCCTCGCCGCGCCATGCCGACGTGCTGCTGGTCACCGGTCCGGTCACCTGGAACATGCGCGAGGCGCTGCTGCGGACCTACAACGCCGCGCCTGAGCCCAAATGGGTCGTGGCGCTGGGCGATTGCGCAGGCAATTGCGGCGTCTTCGCGGGCTCTCCCGCCGTGGTTGGCCCGCTGGCCGACGTGCTGCCCGTCGACCTGCACATCCCCGGCTGTCCGCCGCCGCCGCTCGAGATCGTGAAAGGCCTGCTGGCGCTGATGGAGGCGGGCAAAAGCTAGACGCCGCGCCCCTTCTGGCTTTCGTAGTAGGCCACCTTGCGGGCCCGCATGACCTCACCCAGCGGCCGGTGCGCGGCAAGGCCGCCCCAGGGATCGAACTTGGCCGCCTCGGCCTCGGTCGACGCAGCGTCGCCGCCCTGCTGTGGCAGGGTGAGCCGTGCCACGGTGACGATCGGCGTTTCGGCGTCGGGCCAGACCTTGGAGGCATCCTCGATCGGCGTCGTCGCCTCATCGACGAGGAACTGCAGTTCGAGATCCCAGTGGAGCGGACCAACTGCTAGCCGCTGGCGCATATCCTCGACGATGTCCCTGGAGCGCGCGACGGGCGGCGGACTGCCGGCGGGCTTCAGGCGCACCCGCACGGCATAGGGGCCGCAGCGGATCGGCAGGACGACGTTGAAGCGCTCGGCGGCAAAGCCGTTGAACTTCTTGCCGAGGGCTGCGATCAGCTCGCGAAAGCGGGCGAATCCACCGCCGATTCCGTGGGTCTTGAAGAGATGCAGGATGGCAGGCAGCGGCCCACCCGCCAGGGCCTCGATGAAATCGACAAACTCGCGACTGTCAGCTGAGGCAAAATGATTCTGGTTGATCATCAGGAAGTCCTGATGGTCGGTCGTGCCGCCCAAGGCGCTCTCGCCCGAAACATCGAGCACCTTGACCGCAAAGCCCCTGATGTCGGGCCGCTTGTTGGACTGCACATCGGGACCGCCGTTGGACAGGCGGACCAGAGCGCGGTGGCGGCCCGGTGCGGCAAACAGGCCGTGGCGGGCGTGTGGCGGCAGGTTGGGCAACACCTCGAGCGTTCCGGTCGCGGCGAAGAGCTGCTTGCGGTGGAGCGCGCGGCCCGTGCCGAACTTCGCCGATCTTGTTTGCTGCAGCCGAGCGATCACCTTCGCCACGCGGGCAAAGTGCGCTTCCTCGTCCGGCGCGATGCGCTCAAGCCATTCCGTACTCGGTTGTTTCATTGCTGCCCCCTGTTCGGGGGCAGTCTAGCTCCTGGCGGCCAGACTCTTGAACAAGGCATCGCTGCGGTCATCGGCCGGGAAGAAGCACTCGATGCGGACTTCCTGCAGGGTGATGTCCTGCGGAGTGCCGAGCGTGGCGATCGTGGAGAAGACCGACAGCGACTTGCCGCCGACGAGGAAGTCGAGCGTCAGCACCGGCGGCGGCCGCTCCTCGAAGCGCACCCGGCGGAACGATTGAGGCACGTCGGGATAGGCCATGACCTCCTCGATGAAGGCGAGCGCCTGGGGCTCGCCGCCGGCGGCCAGGATCTCGGCATAGGTGGTGGACACGAGGTAGCGCGCCACTTCCTCCCAGTTGGCGATCTTGGGCCTGAGCCCCTTGGGGTCGAGCAGCGAACGCAGGATGTTGGACTGCTTGCCAGGCGGCGGCGGGGGCGGCGGACCCTCGTTCAGGAAGAGCGAGAAGGCGACGGCAGCCTCGTTGGCATCCAGCACGTTCCACAGCCGGTCGATGACGTAGGCAGGATAGGGCTCCTGCTGCTTCAGCATGCGGTCGATCGCCTGGCGCACCGGCGCGAGCTCCGGCGCGGCGAGGTTGGTCTCGCGATAGACCGGCGCGAAGCCCGCTGCCAGCAGCATGGTATTGCGCTGGCGCAGCGGCACGTCGAGCGCCGAGGTGAGCTGCACGACCATTTCGCGACTGGGCCGGGCGCGGCCCGACTCGAGAAAGCTGACATGGCGTTGCGAGACGCCCGATTGCAGGGCGAGCGCCAGCTGACTGGCGCCGCGGCGGCGGCGCCAGGCGCGCAGCATGGGGCCGAACAGGTCGGGCGGCGGGGCAGAAACGGCGGCCGTGGTGGTCATGGAGCCTGTCTAGCACTCCCATGCCGGTCCGCCGATTACCTGGAGCGTAATTGCTGAGGTGGTGGCTGGCGGGATAGGAAGGGCTGCCATCAAGGAGGCCCCATGGACAAAGTCCAGTTCCTGAACGACCGCCAACTGCCTTTCGCCAAGGTGCTGGGACTGAAGTTTGTCGCCGCCAGCGAGATGGGCGTGAAGGCCGAGATGGTGGTCAAGCCCGAGCTCTGCACGCGACCCGACATACTGCATGGCGGCGCCGTCATGGCCTTTGCCGACACGCTGGGGGCGGCCGCCACCATTCTCAACCTGGCCGAGGGCAAAAGCACGACCACGATCGAGAGCAAGACCAATTTCGTGGGACCCGCGCCACTCGGCGCCACGGTGATCGGCGAGACGACGCCGATCCATCGCGGCCGGCGCACCCAGGTCTGGACGACGCGCATCACCACCGCCGAGGGCAAGCTCGTGGCCGTGGTCACTCAGACGCAGATGGTGCTTTAGGCCAGCCTCTTAAAGCATAGTCCGTCCGGCTGGAATCAGCCGGACGGACTATGCAATTGAAGGAAATGCTTCGTACAGCGCGTTTCCGGTCCAATGGAGCCGCGGAGCGGCTCCATTGGACCGGAAGCCGCACTAGCGCAGCAGGGCCGGCACGATGGCCTGAAGGATTTGGTCGGCGTCGCCGACGGTGCGGCCGTCGGTCTGCGCCCAGTCGACCCGGATCTTCACGAAGTAGTCGTGATAACCGGTCACCAGCAACTTGCTGAACAGGCGGCCGCCGCCCGTCGGCGCCGACGCGCTGAAGACGATGCAGCGGAACGACACCGTGCCGTACCGGCAGGCCGACGGTACCGCCGGCCGCTCGAAGCCGGCCATGCCGTTCGACTTGATCGACTGCTCGGCCGACAGGAGTTCGTTGGCGAACTGGCTCACCACCGTCGGATTGTCGCTGCTGCTCGGCACGCGTCGCCCGGTCTCGTAGACGTAGATGCCGACCTGCAGCTTGTTGGGTGTGGCGTAGAGCCAGGCGTTGCCCGGCTCGCGGCCACCTCCGGTGGCCGGGAGGACGAAAGACTGTTGAAGCGTCGCCCCGCCCAGCGTCGGCGGGAAGGAAAGCTTGGTGCCGGCATGCGTCGCCGGCGCCGCCCCCTGGGCGAGTGCCGCACCGGCGAGCATCAGGCCCGCCAGGATCGTCACCAGCATCCTAGACATCGAGATTCGCCACCTTCAGCGCATTTTCCTGGATGAACTCGCGGCGCGGCTCGACCACGTCGCCCATCAGGGTCGAGAAGATCTCGTCGGCCTCGTCGGCGTGGTTGATCCTGACCTGCAGCAAGGTGCGCGCCTCGGGGTCGAGCGTGGTCTCCCACAGCTGGTCGGGGTTCATCTCGCCCAGCCCCTTGTAGCGCTGGATCGTGACGCCTTTGCGGCCGGCCTCGAGAACGGCGGCGAACAATTCGGTCGGCGACGAGATCGGCGTTTCCTTGTCCTTGACGACGAAGGTGCCTGGCCGCTGGTAGACGGCCTGCAGCTCCGGCGCCAGCCCGTCGAGCTTGCGCGCTTCGGCGCTCTTGATCAGGGGCCCGTCGATCACATGGCGCTCCTGCACGCCGCGCAGGCGGCGGCTGAAGACCAGCCCGCCGTCCGGCGTCGGCTCGCCGGTCCAGCCGCGCTCGAGCGCCGAGCTGACCGCGTCGAGGCGGCGGGCGATGTAGTCGGCGGTGGCCTTGGCGAGCTCGGCGTCGTTCAGGATGTCGGGCTTGAAGGCGCCGGCGATGGCGGCCTGCTCGATCACCGCCTGACTGGTGACGCGTCTGGACACCGACAGCGGCTTCACCAGATTGGTGACCGAGCGGGCGATGTCGACCGTGCGGCGGAGATCGGCGCCGCCCTGCACGCTGCCGTCGCCCAGCTTGAACGTCGCGCCCTCCAGTCCGGTCTGGATCAACTGCTCGTCGAGCGCGCGCTCGTCCTTGAGGTAGATCGCCGACTTGCCCTTGGCGGCTTTGAACAGCGGCGGCTGGGCGATGTAGAGGTGGCCGCGCTCGATCAGGTCGCGCATCTGGCGATAGAAGAACGTCATCAGCAGCGTGCGGATGTGGGAGCCGTCGACGTCGGCGTCCGTCATGATGATGATCTTGTGGTAGCGCAGCTTGTCGAGCGAGAAGTCGTCGACGCCGATACCGGTGCCAAGGGCTGTGATCAGGGTGCCGATTTCGGCTGACGACAGCATCTTGTCGAAGCGCGCGCGCTCGACATTCAGGATCTTCCCGCGTAACGGCAAAATGGCCTGGTTGGCACGGTTGCGACCCTGCTTGGCCGAGCCGCCGGCCGAATCGCCCTCGACGATGAAGAGCTCCGAGAGGGCGGGATCGCGCTCCTGGCAGTCGGCGAGCTTGCCGGGCAGGGAACTCACGTCCAGGGCGCCCTTGCGGCGGGTCAGCTCGCGCGCCTTGCGGGCGGCCTCGCGTGCGGCGGCGGCCTCGACGACCTTGGTCAGGATCTTGCGCGTCTCGCTGGGATGCTCCTCGAGCCACTGGCCGAACTTGTCGCTCACCACCGATTCGACCACCGGGCGGACCTCGGACGAGACCAGTTTGTCCTTGGTCTGCGAGGAGAACTTTGGATCAGGTACCTTGACCGACAGCACGCAGGTCAGACCCTCGCGCATGTCGTCGCCGGTGAGATTGACCTTCTCCTTCTTGGAGAGGCCCGACTCGTCGGCATATTTGTTGAGCGTGCGCGTCAGCGCGCCGCGGAAGCCCGCGAGATGGGTGCCGCCGTCGCGCTGGGGGATGTTGTTGGTGAAGCACAGCATCGTCTCGTGATAGCTGTCGTTCCACTGCATGGCGACTTCGACCGAGATGCCTTCCTTCTCGCCCTGGATCGACACCGGCGGGTTGTGCAGCACCGTCTTGTTGCGGTCGAGATACTTGGCGAAGGCCTCGACGCCGCCCTCGTAGTAGAGCTCCAAGACCTTGGGCTCGGCGCTGCGCGCGTCGGTCAGCACGACGCGCACGCCGGAGTTCAGGAACGCCAGTTCGCGCAGCCGATGCTCGAGCGTCGCCAGGTCGAACTCGGTCTTGGTGAAGATCTCGTTCGACGGGAAGAAGGTCACCTCGGTGCCGTGCTTGCCTGGCGGAGCATCGGCGACGATCTTGAGGTCGCTTTCCGGCTCGCCGCGGCGGAAGCGCATGAAGTGCTCCTTGCCGTTGCGCCAGATGTGCAGGTCGAGATGCTCCGACAGGGCGTTGACGACGGCCGCACCGACGCCGTGCAGGCCGCCCGAGACCTTGTAGGAGTTCTGGTCGAACTTTCCGCCGGCATGGAGCTGGGTGAAGATGACGTTGGCGGCCGAAATGCCCTCTTCCTTGTGGATGTCGGTCGGCACGCCGCGGCCGTTGTCGCTCACGGTCACCGAGCCGTCGCCATGCAGGGTCACCTCGACCCGGTCGCAATAGCCCGCCAGCGCCTCGTCGATCGCATTGTCGACGATCTCATAGACCATGTGGTGCAACCCGGTGCCGTCATCGGTGTCGCCGATGTACATCCCCGGACGCTTGCGGACGGCATCGAGGCCGCGCAGCACTTTGATCGAATCGGCGCCGTAGTCTTCGGCACCCGGTGTGACTTGGTCGTCGGTGTCAGCCATGTTTTCTGTCCTAAGGATCTAGAGCGCCGCGATCGACCCTTCGACCACGCGCAGGATCTGCGCCCGGCCGCCGAGCGGCGCGAAAAGTTCAGCATCGGTACCCGTCATCCAGCTCTGCGCTCCCAGTGCCATGACTTCGTCGAACAGCGCCACGCGACGCTCGGCGTCGAGGTGGGCCGCAATCTCGTCCAGCAGCAAGAGCGGCGGCCGGCCGCGCGACAGCGCCACCAGCCTTGCGTGGGCGAGCGCAATCGACACCAGCACGGCCTTCTGCTGCCCCGTCGAGCCCTCCGCCGCCGGCAGATCGAGATCGAGGTGACGCACGCTGAGATCGCTGCGATGGGGTCCACAGGATGTGGTGCCCGCTTCGGCATCCGCCGCGCGCCTGGCGGCCAGTTCGGAGCGCAGTCGGTCCTCGGCATCGAGTGCTGCCATCGAGGCGAGCCAGCCGTCGATCTCGCCCGACATGGCGAGCGAGGCGCGCGGGAAGGGGCCGACGCCCAGCCGCGCCGCAGCGTCGAGACGGTGGACGGTGTCGGCACGCGCGGCGGCCAGGGCCATGCCGTGGCGGGCCATGGTGTCCTCCAGCACGGTGAACCAGTGCGGGTCGCGATTGCCGTCGGCCAGCAGGCGGGAGCGCTGGCGCAGCGCGTTCTCATAAGCCGCGACGTCGCCGGCATGTTCGGGATGCAGCGCGATGACCAGCCGGTCGAGGAAGCGGCGGCGTTCGCCCGCACCGTCGAGGAACAGCCGGTCGAGCTGCGGGGTCAGCCAGACGGCCGCGACATGCAGGCCGAGCGCGGTCTGGCTCGCCGCCGCCTTGCCGTCGATGCGTACCACCCGGCGCGGCAGGCCGCCCTCGCTCTTGGCGGGCTCCAGCCCGGTGCCGATGGCAAGTCGCCCATCGGGCGTGTCGAGGGTCGCGGCGACCGCCCAGGTCGTGGCGTCGGGTTCGCCGGAGCGCGAGCGGCGGCAGACCTCGTCGAGCCGGGCGCGGCGCAGGCCGCGGCCGGGCGCCAGGAAGGACAGCGCCTCCAGAAGATTGGTTTTGCCCGAGCCGTTGGCGCCGACCA
>PLYQ01000290.1 GCA_003153415.1 Rhodospirillales bacterium
TGCACGGCGGCAACGGCGTGTCGGACGAGTATCACGTGATCCGCCACGCCATGAACCTCGAGGCGGTGAACACATATGAGGGTACGCACGACGTGCACGCCCTGATTCTCGGCCGCGCCATCACCGGCATCCAGGCCTTCACCTCCGGAACCTAGGCGCGTGGACCTGCCGCCGACCGGCGACATCGTCCTGGTCGTCGCCGGCGCGCTTGCAGCGGGCTTCGTCAACGGGCTCACCGGCACCGCCTATGCGCTGGCGGCCCTCGGCTTTTGGCTGCACGCGATGTCGCCGCTCACCGCAGCGCCGCTGGTCGCACTCTGTGCCGTCGGCGGCCACGTGCAGGCGCTGCGTCATATCTGGCACGGCGTACGCTGGCCGCGCCTGTGGCCGTTCCTCGCCGCCGGCCTAGTCGGCGTGCCGATCGGCACCGTTCTGCTCGAGCATGTGCGCGTCCAGCCGTTGAAGGTCGGGGTTGGCGCCTTGCTGCTCGTCTATTGCAGCTGGATGTATTTGGTACGCAAGCCGCCGGTCGTGACGGCGGGCGGACGGATCGCCGACGGCGCGGCAGGCTTCATCGGCGGCGTGCTGGGCGGCATGGCAAGCCTCAGCGGCCCTGTCCCGATCATCTGGGTGCAGCTGCGTGGCTGGGGCAAGGCCGAGCAGCGCGGCCTCAACCAACCCTACAACATGGCCATCCTCGCCGCGGCGTTGCTCTCGGCCGCGGTCGGCGGCTTGCTCGACCGCACTTTTCTCCTGTGGGCCCTGATTGCGCTCCCGACAACGCTCGTCGGCGCGCGCCTCGGACTGATGCTTTACGGCCGCGTCGATGAAGTGCAGTTTCGCAAACTGGTGCTGGCGTTGCTCGGCCTCTCGGGTGCAATCTTGATCATGTCGTCCTTGCGATGAAACTCAGCATATTCGCCGCCGGCTTTCTCGTGATATGCGCCGCGATCGGTGTCGCGATGCTTGTGCTCCATCGACCTGCTTCGGAACCCAATCTTGTTGTCTCGGCCGGACCGACGGCGCCGCCCGCCTCATGGCCCGACTACAGCGCCAACGGTTCCGGCTTCATCAGACGCGTCATGCCGGGTGGCGATCTGATCGCTCACGGCTACAAGCTGATATCGCAGACCTATGCAGTCATCGGCCCGGAGGTCGCCGCGCCGGCCATGCGATTCGCCGGCAACAACTTCGCTTGCCAGAACTGTCATCTCGACGGCGGCACCAACCGCTCAGCCCTGCCGCTGGTCGGCGTGTACAAGACCTATCCGAAATTTTCGGCGCGCAGCAATCGGGTGATATCGCTCGCCGAGCGCATCGACGAATGCATGACCCGGTCGATGAACGGCCGCAAGCTGCGCGACGACTCGCGTGAGATGGCGGCCTTTCTCGCCTACCTGCGCTTCATCGCCGAGCCCGAATCGGTGAAGGCTGAGCCCGCGCCTCCGGCAGCGCAGCCGGCCAGCGCCACGCGCGGCGCGGAGGTCTATGTCCGTGTCTGTGCCGCCTGCCACCAGCCCGACGGGCTGGGTCGGCGACGCGGTTCGTCCGAAGCGGCGCTCGGTTATGAATTCCCGCCGCTATGGGGCCCCGACAGCTACAACGATGGCGCCGGTATGGACCAGTTCCTGCGCGCCGTCGGCTTCATCCAGCACAACATGCCGCGCGGCACCGATCCTGCGCATCCGCAGCTCAGCCTGCAGGACGCCTGGGACATCGAGGCCTTCCTGCAATCCAAGCCGCGCCCGCACTTCGACGCGGCGCGCTAAGGATCAGGCGGCCAACCAGCGCAAGGCGCCGGCCTTCGCCAGGACATCGTCGAGGCCGGCCGCACCTTTGGCGGCGGCATACTTGCGACGGATCTCGGCCAGCGACCGCGCGTGATATTTTTGCGGCTCTTGCGACCAGACAGCGCCTGCGAGCTTGACCTCGAAGCTCTTGTCGCCCTTCTCGATCGCCGCCGCGTTCGCCGCCGACCACGGCAGGAACAACGCACTCACCTCTTCGCTCAGCAGCGGCATCAAGCCGGCCGACAGCGCCGACCATGCCTCGAACGGTCCTTCGGCCTTGGGCGAAACCATGCGCTGTACCCAGGCCATGACGTTGGGTGACGACGCGCGCATCAGGGCGCCCGCGGTCGGATCGATGGCGGCCTCGTAGAACTGGCCCCACAGGCCGAAGTCAGCCAGGGCCGGCCGGCCGCCCAACAGATAAGGGCGCGCCGCGAGGTGCGTATCGAGAATTTCCAGCACGCGCTTGAACGAGGCCTCGATCAGCGGCCTGGTCCCGGCGTTGGACCCCACAAAGCCCAGCCGGCCGCTCATGCGTTCGGCCACCGCCGAGCGCGCCTGGGCCACGGCAAGCGGCCCCTGGGCACCCGCCATCTGCAGCGCGATGCGCTCGGCGGTCGACCAGCAGTCGGCCGGATAGCTCCAGCGATAGTGGAACATCCATTTGTTGCCCCACTCGTCGCCGTACTCTTCCAGCAAAGCAGAGAGGAAGCCGAGCAAGGGATCGTCCGGTGCGAGGACGGGAGAGGCTTTCTCGAAGCGCTCGATGATCGGCGTCGAATCCTGCACACCCTCGCCTTCCGGCGTCACGACCAGGGGCACCAGCGGCAGCTTGGCGTATTTCTGGAACTCGGCCTGGTTGGCCGGCGAGCGCAGCAGCCATTCGTGGGCGATGTTCTTGTAGCGCAAGTACGAGCGGACCTTCACAGAGTAGGGTGACAGCTCGGAGCCGAAGATGCGGTAGCTGCTCACGGCCTGGTCAGATCCAGCGCTTGCGCTTCAGCCAGTAAAACAGCCCGCCCACGATGACGACGACAATGAACCAGAAGAAGTAGTAACCGTACTTCCAGCCGAGTTCCGGCATGTTGCCTTCGCCGCGGTCGAAATTCATGCCGTAAATTCCCGCCAGGAAGCTGAGCGGCATGAAGAAGACGGTGATGATGGCCATCGTCTTCATGACCTCGGCCATGCGGTTGGACGCATGCATGAGATAGACTTCCATCAGGCCGTTGGTCATTTCGCGGTAGCTCTCGACCAGGTCGAGCACGGCCACCGAATGATCGAAGCAGTCGCGCAAATACGTGCGCGTCTCGGGCATGATGTAGGGCACTTCCGGACGCATCACCGCCAGCACGGTCTCGCGCTCGGCCCATTCGATGCGGTGGAATGCCACCAGCGCGCGCCGCGCCTGGTGGATGTGATTCAGTGTGTCCTGAGTGGGGTGACCGAGCGCCTCGTCCTCGAGTTCCTCAAGATGGCTCGACAGCGCTTCGATCAGCGGGAACTTGCGGTCGACCACGAGATCGATCAGCGCATAGACGAGGTAGTCGATGCCGAAGCTGCGCAACCGTGAGCCGGCGATCTGCACGCGATCGCGGACCGGCTTGAAGATGTCCATCTTGTGGTCGTGCAGCGAGATGACGTAGTTCTCGCCGAAGAAGATGCTAACCTGCCGGCTATGCAGCTCGCCGTCCTCGTAGACGGGATCGGAGAGCACGATGAAGCCCTGGCCCTCGTAGAGATCGAGCTTGCTGCGTTGGTGCGCATGGAAGACGTCCTCCAGCGCCAAAGGATGCAGGTTGAAGGCCATGCCGAGGTCGCGCAGCATCTCCGAATTCGGCCGCCCGGCAACGTCGATCCATGTGCGGCCGGGAGTGCCGAGATGAAAGCGGCACTCGTCGACCTCGACGCCATGCAGCACCTGAACGTCCTCCGGCGTGTACTCGACCAAGGTGAAGTCGAGCGCCTCGTCCGGCACGGGTGCGCGGCCGGCGAGCGTGCCCGGCGAGGTACCCGGTTTGGTATGGCGGTGAACGATGCCGTCCATAATTCCGTCAGACTTCCTGCATCACCTGGACGTCGGGACGGCCGGCGAGATAGTCGCCGAGCTTGCGCCCCAATTCCTTGAAGTGCGGCGCCGCCCGGTGGGCCGCCAGCGCCGCATCGTCGTCATAGCGCTCCAACATGACATAAACATTAGCGTCGGCCGTCTTGTGCAAGGCATAAAGCTTGTTGCCCGGCTCGTCGGCCCGGACTTTGGCCTGCAGCGCCTTCATCGTCGCCTCGAAATCGGCATTGGCGCCCGGCTTGATGGTCAGTTTGGCGATGACGCCGATCATAATCGTTTCCTTTGCTTTCTACAGCGGCTGCTTCTTCACAAGGTACTTGTGTTCTCCGTCGCACACCAGTTCACCTGTCTGGTTATGGATGGTGAGCTTCATGATCACAACGCCGGTCGTGCGGCCAGGCTTCAGTCCGCTCACCTCGAGCATCGGATAGAGCGTGTCGCCACAATAGACCGGCTTGAGGAACCGCGAGGACTGCTCGAGGAAGCCGATCAGCGAATCGCCGATGACGTGGGGGAAGATGCCGGCACCGGCGGCGCCCTGGATCGCCACCTGCAGGCCGTGGGCCAGCATGTCGCGATGGCCCCGCGCCTTGCAATATTCCCGGTCGTAATGGATCGGATGATTGTCGCCGCTGGCCAACTGGAAGGCCGCGAACATCGACTCGGTCTGGGTGCGCGAGTTGATATAGAACTTCTGGCCGACCGCGAGGTCCTCGAACCAATGGGTTGGCCCGAAGCGATGCTCCGCCGGATTGAACGGCTTGCTTTCAGCGTCGCCCACGGAACCTCTCCCTGCTTTCGTCCTCTTCCTTACGCCTCGGCAAACAGATCGGTCAATTTGTCGAGCGAGCGTTCGAGATAGTCTGGCCGGGCGTCGTCCCCAACATCGTTCCTGGGCGGCAGGCCGACGCGATTGTGCCAGTAGACCGGCATTCCGACGGACTTGGCGCCCAGTACATCCGACGCCGAGCCCGCGACAAACAGCGTCCGTTCCGGCGCCGTGCCCAAGGCGGCCAGGACGGCGCGATAAGGTTCGGATCGGGGTTTGTAGAAGCCTACACTTTCGGCTGTCGCCACGGTCTTGAACGGTACGCCGACCCGATCGGCCGCCTGCCGGCCCAATCGGATCGAGCAGTTGGTCGCCACCGCGAGCGGCACCGGGATTTTTGCCAGCACGCCGGGGGCTTCGGGCCACGGCGCGAGCTCGCCCCACCGCCGTTCCAGTTCCTCGCCCAACCGCTCCGGCAAGCCGACATCGCGGGCTGCCTCACGGACGAGGGATTCATAAGGTTTGTAGGCGCCACAGCCGTAGGTGATCTCGAGATAACTACGACGCCATTTCATACCGTCGTCCGGCGAGCCGGCAACGGCGTTCCACAGGGTCCAGGAATCGATCAGCGCCGTCAGCAGGTCGAAGACGACGGCATCGTATTTCATACGATGTTGTCGTATCTCAGGCGATCAAGGCGAGCATGCGCTCGCGCCAGGCATGAACCGGATCGTCCAGCTCAAGCAGCTCCAGCTTGGGGCTCATGGTGCGCGGCCACAGCAAGGTGCCGAGCAGAATGTAGTCGGGATAGGCAACGGTCTCGCCCGACAGGAATTTCTGCTCCCTGAGCACGCGCCGNNCCGGCGAAGTCGGTCGTGCCGATGCGCTTGCTGCGCGACTCGATCACGTAGTCGCGATCCTGCGGCCGACAGATTTCGACCATGTCGGCAACCACCATGGGGAAGATCGTGGGATTGATCGACGTATCGGCCCAGCCGTTGATGAAGCGCGCGTGGTTGCGACCGGGATCGTTACCAAACAGCGGCTTGGCCGGATAGGCCTCATCGAGGTAGCAGGCGATCGCCCAGCTGTCCTTCACCACTTTGGTACCGTCATGGATGACGGGCACTGTCGTGGAATTGGCGAAGGCGATCTTTTGCTTCTCGACAAAGCCCATCGGCTCGTCGCGCCAGGCGAGACCCTTATGCTTGAGCGCTAGCTTTGCCCGCCAGCAATAGGGGCTCGGGCGGCGGTCTTCGCTGAAGACGAGGTCGTAGAGCGTGATCATTTTCCGTCCAACATCCTGATGATACCCGAGAAGTCTTTCGCCGCGTTGCCGGCGTTGACGTAGAGATTGAATAGCTGGGCCGCCTCGGCGCCGAGCGGCGTGCTGGCGCCCGCGGCGTTGGCGGCCTGCTGGGCGAGCATCAGGTCCTTCAGCATCATCGCCGCAGTGAAGCCCGCCTGATAGTCGCGGTTAGCGGGCGAGGTCGGCACCGGGCCCGGCACCGGGCAATAGTTGGTGAGCGCCCAGCACTGCCCCGACGCCGTCGAGGCAACATCGAACAGCTTCTGGGCATCGAGGCCCAGCCGCTTGGCCAGCATGAAACCCTCGCTGACGGCGATCATCGAGACACCGAGGATCATGTTGTTGCAGATCTTGGCGGCCTGGCCGTTGCCGCCGCCGCCAGCGTGCACGATGTTCTTGCCCATCTGCTGGAGGAAAGGCTTGGCCTTGGCGAAGGCGGCGTCCGGGCCGCCCACCATGAAGGTGAGCGTGCCCGCGGTCGCGCCGCCGACGCCACCAGAGACGGGAGCGTCGACCATGGCGAAGCCCAACTTTTCGGCCAGGCTGGCCACGTGGCGCGCGCTCTCGACGTCGATCGTCGAGCAGTCGATCAGCAGGGCGCCCTGGGCGACGTTGGGCAACACGTCGTTCTCATAAACGCCGCGCACATGCTTGCCGGCCGGCAGCATGGTGATCACCACCTCGGCGTCCTTCACCGCCTCGGCGGCGGATGCGGCATTCCGCGCGCCCTTCTCGACCGCGGCGCTGACGGCAGGGCCCGACAGGTCGAAGGCCGCCACCTGATGCTGCGCCTTCACGAGATTGGCGGCCATCGGGCCGCCCATGTTGCCGAGACCGATGAAAGCGATCTTCGCCATGGTGTCCTCCCTCTTAAGCGCGGATCTGATCCGCGCGACTCAGTCGAATAACAGGTCGTTCGCAACCGGCTTGAAATGCGCCTCGACCATCTGCCGGGTAACGCCCTCGTTGGTGGGAGGATTCCACTTCGGCTTCTGGTCCTTGTCGATCAAGAGAGCGCGCACGCCCTCGAAGAAATCGTGGTCGGGTCGCATGCACGCCTGCGCCATGCGGTACTCGATGGTCATCGAGTCCTCGAACGAGCGGTTGGCGCAGCGCTTGAGTTGCTCCAGCGTGATCGCCATGGCGAGCGGCGAGAGCTTCAGCAACGCGGTAAGCTGCTTCTGCGCCCATTCACCACCGTGCTTCCTGAGCTTGGCTTCGATCTCCGCCACCGACTCGGCCGAGAAGCAGCCGTCGATGTCGGCCATCATGGCTGGCAGGGTCGGCAGGCCGGCATCGGCGACGAAGCGGGCGATCACGGCATCGACCTTGCGGTTGGCATCGGACCCGCCGAGGTCGGCCGCGCCCAGGGCGGCCTGCAGCTCGTTCATCCGGTTGCTCGGCACATGGTCGTCGACGATGCCGGCCCACACCGCATCGGCCACCCTGAGGCGATGGCTGGTCAGCGCCAGGAACGTGCCCAGNNGTCTCGGGCATGGCGAACAGGAACTTCTCGCTCGCCACCGAATGCGAGCCGTGCACTGAAAGGCCGACGCCGCCGCCCATGTCGATGCCGTCGATCAGCGAGATCCACGGCTTGGCGTAGCGATAGATGCGGCGGTTGACGATGTATTCGTCGCGGAAGAAATCGCGGCGCAGGGTCCCCTTGGGGTTCTCGCGACTCTCGCGATAGAGGTTGGTGACGTCGCCGCCGGCGCAGAAAGCGCGGTCGCCCGCGGCGCACAGCACGACGGCCTGGATGGCGGGATGCTTCTCCCACCCCGGGATGACCCGCTCCAGCTCCAGGATCATGCCGTGCGTCAGCGCGTTCAGCGCCTTGGGCCGATTGAGGGTGATCAGGCCCAGACCGTCGCGGACCTCGAACAGGATTTCAGCTTCCGACATCGATCAGCTACCCATCAACAACCGCCGCGAAATGATCACGCGCATGATCTCATTGGTGCCTTCGAGAATCTGGTGCACGCGCAGGTCGCGGAGGTAGCGCTCGATGGGGAAGTCCTTCAAGTAGCCGTAACCGCCATGCAGTTGCAGCGCGTCGTTGACGACGCTGAAGCCGACATCGGTCGAAAAGCGCTTGGCCATGGCGGCCGCCTGCGTCGCCTCAGGCGACTTCGCGTCGAGAAGGAAAGCGGCGCGCCAGATCATCAGCCGCGCCGCGTCGAGCTCGGTCGCCATGTCGGCGAGCTTGAATTGCGTCGCCTGGAAATCGGCGATCGGTTGGCCGAACTGTTTGCGTTCCACGACGTAGCGCGATGCGGTCTCCAGGCAGGCCCGCGCGCCGCCCAGCGAACAGGCGCCTATGTTGATGCGCCCGCCGTCCAATCCCATCATTGCGATCTTGAAGCCGTGACCTTCGGGTCCCAACCGGTTGCCGACCGGCACCTTGCAGTTCTCGAAGATCACCGCAGCGGTCGGCTGGCTGTTCCAGCCGAGCTTGTTCTCCTGCTTGCCGAAGGAAAGGCCGGGCGTGCCGGCCTCGACGACGAGCGTCGAGACGCCGCCTGCTCCCGGCCCACCGGTCCGCAGCATCACGACATAGATATCGCTGCGGCCGCCGCCGGAGATGAAGGCCTTGGCGCCGTTCAGCACATAGTGGTCGCCGCTGAGTTCGGCCCGCGTCGCCAGCGCCGCCGCATCGGAGCCGGCGCCCGGTTCGGTGAGGCAGTAGCTCGCGAAATGCTCCATCGAGCAGAGCTTGGGCAGAAAGCGCTTGCGCTGCTCGGCATCGGCGAAGCCGTCGATCATCCAGGCAGCCATGTTGTGGATCGAAAGATAGGCCGCCGTACTGGGACAGGCCGCCGCCAGCTCCTCCATGATCAGGGCGGCGTCGAAGCGGCTGAGGCCGCTGCCGCCGACGTCTTCCTTCACATAGATGCCGCCAAAGCCCAGCGCCGCCGCCTCACGCAACGTATCGACCGGAAAGATCTTCTCGGCGTCCCAGCGCGCGGCGTGGGGCAGCATGCGTTCGGTCGCGAATTGCCGCGCCGTATCGCGGAACGCCGCCTGATCTTCGGTGAGGGTGAAATCCATGCGCGCGCGATCATATCGGCGGCCCGACCCCAGTCAAACAAGCCGCATTGCAGGCGTCGGCGGTTCGCGCGATAACCTCCGGCCATGGCGAAACGCTTTTCCACCCTGGGCCGCTATCCGACCACGCGGCTGCGCCGCAACCGCCGCGAGGATTGGTCGCGCCGTCTCGTTGCCGAGCACAAACTCACGGTCGACGACCTGATCTGGCCGGTGTTCGTGGAGGAAGGCAAGAACACGCGCTCGGCCGTCCAGTCGATGCCGGGCGTCGACCGGCTGTCGGTCGACCTGCTGGTCGAGGCCGTGAAGCAGGCGCGCGATCTCGGCATCCCTGCCGTCGCGCTGTTCCCCGAAACCGACCCCAAATCCAAGACGCCGGACGGCCGCGAAGCCTACAACCCCGGCAACCTCGTTTGCCGCGCCGTCACGGCAGTGAAGAAAGCCGTACCCGACATCGGCATCATGACAGACGTGGCGCTCGATCCCTTCAACAGCGACGGCCATGACGGCATCGTGCGCGACGGCTACGTGCAGAACGACGAGACGCTCGAGGCGCTGATCAAGCAGGCGATCGTGCAGACCGAAGCGGGCGCCGACATCCAGGCGCCGTCCGACATGATGGACGGCCGCATCGGCGCCATCCGCCAGGCACTCGACGCCAAGGGCTTCATCCACGCCCAGATCATGTCCTACGCCGCCAAGTACGCCTCGGCCTTCTACAATCCGTTCCGCGACGCCATCGGCAGCTCGGGCGCTCTCAAGGGCGACAAGAAGACCTACCNNTCGACATCGTGCGCCGCGTGAAGGACGCCTTCGGCGTGCCGACCTACGCCTATCAGGTGAGCGGTGAGTACGCGATGCTGAAGGGCGCCGCCGAGCGCGGCTGGCTCGACTGGAACAAGGTGCTGATCGAGACGCTGACCGGCTTCAAGCGCGCCGGCTGCGACGGCATCCTGACCTATGGCGCCGTAGATGCAGCCAGGCTCCTCAAGTCGAAATGATCGCCACGGATGATTGAGCGGCCGTCGGCTCGGCTGATCCTGCTCGACCCGCAGGATCGCCTGTTCCTGTTCAAGGTGCACAATCCAGCGGTGTATGACCCCGCCGATCCCTTCCTCGATCCGTTCTGGGTATTGCTGGGAGGCCTGGTCGACCCCGACGAGGACTTCGTCGAGACCGCGATCCGCGAGGCGCGCGAGGAAACCGGTCTCGTCGTCACCGGCGACGTGCGCTGGGTGTGGAAGCGCGAGCGCATCATGCAATGGCGCGACCGGCGAGTGTTGCACCGCGAGCGCTTCTTCCTCGGCCGTACCGCTTCGACCCACATCGACACATCCGGCCTCGATGCCGGTGAGCAGGCCTGGACCCTCGACCATCGCTGGTGGACCGCCGACGAGATCGCAGCGTCCGCCGAGCGCTTCGAGCCAATCGATCTCGCGGCCCGACTGAAGGCCCTGCTGCGCGAGGGACCGCCGGCGCAGCCGATAACGCTTAGTTAGCGTCCGTCCTGCCGGTCTTTTTCGCGCTTGCGTTCGTCGTGCTCGGCCGCCGCGCCGCGATAGGCGCGCCACGCCAGGACGAGGCAGACGAGCGAGCACGCGACGCCGACGATTATTGCCATCCGCTGCCCCTCATCGGCCATCGAAGAACCTGGCTACGGCCAAGTCGCTCCACGGCTGGGCGCTGCCGTGCCCATGGAAGCCGACGTGGCCGCCGCCCTCGGGCAACAGACGCTGCAGCGCCTTGTTGGCCGCCCAGTCGTAGTCGCCATAGAGTGCGCCCGGGATCCACGGGTCGTCCATGGCGGCCAGCACCAAGGTAGGGATGCGGATGCCTCCCATGAATCGCACCGGCTTGCAGCGCTCGTAGTAGTTCTCGGCGCCGGCAAAACCATGGCGCGGGGCGATGAAGACTTCGTCGTAGTCCCAGATCGTCGCCGAACCGAGAATGGCGGCGCGCTCTTGCGCCGACAGTGTCGCTCCTTCGCCTGTCGCCTCGCTCTTCATCTGGCTGAGAAGAAAGCGATGATAGAGGGCGTTGCGCGGGGACATCATGCGCGCGCAGGTGGCGGAAAGGTCGATCGGCGCCGACACCGATGCGGCAGCAAGGAGCGGTGCGCCCGCACCCTCCTCGCCAAGATATTTCAGCAGCATCGCACCGCCCAGCGAATAGCCGACGGCCACGATACCGTCCTTCGCCAGCTCTGGCGGCAGGACCGTGAGCAGACTGCGGAAGTCCTGGCTGCGGCCGGCATAGTAGTGGCCGCCGCAGACGGCGCGCGAGGGACCGGCCCCGCGCAGGTTCAGCCGCAGCACGGTGTGGCCGCCGTCGAGCAGCCGGCGCGACATGCTGAGAATGTAGAGGCTGTCCTCGGCGCCGGTGAGCCCATGAACCAGGATCGCCAGCGGACGGCCCGCTGTTGGGTTGGCTGGCCGGTCGAGCATCGCCAGCAGCGTGTCGCCCGTGCCGTCATTCAGCGCACAGGAAAGGCGCTCGCTGCGATGCGGCGCCAAACCGGTGCGCACCGGCCGAAGCCGGTTGGCCAAGGTCTGCAAATCACCGCCCCACCAGGGAAAGCGCTGGCGGAAAGGCGGCAGGTCGAGGGAATCGATGGANNGGCACGGCGAGACCCTATTCACGATTTCTTCGTCATGCCAACGCAACCTTCTTTGCAGAACTCCGCGGCGCTGGGCGTCATTTATGCCGTCGGCGCCGCAGCCGTTTGGAGTACGGCCGGCGTCATCGTGCGACGCATTGATCTACCTGCATGGGACGTGACGTTCTGGCGATCGACACTGCTTCTTGCGACCATTCTGCCTTTGCTTACCTGGCGGCGTCGTGCGGTCTGGATCGACATACGCAATGCCGGTCACGCGCTGTTGGCAAGCGGGCTGCTGCTCGCCTGCACCTTCATCGCGTTCATTCTAGCCCTCAGCAATGCGCCGGTCGCCAACGTGCTGATCATGCTTGCGACGACGCCTTTCCTGACCGCCCTGCTCGCGCGCCTCGTGCTCGGCGAACCACTGCATCGTCACACTTTGGCTGCGATGGCCGCTGCGGCAGCGGGTCTCGCGCTTTCCGTCGGAGGTTCGCTGAAGGCCGGCGCACTGTTCGGAATGGCGATGGGCGGCGTCGTAGCCTTCTGCATGAGCCTCAACTACGTCATCATCCGTCACCGCCGCGACGTCAGCATGGCCCCGTCGCTGGCGCTGGCCGGCGCCATCTCCGCTCTGGCAGCGCTGCCCTTCGCGCAGCCCTCGGCTGCGACCGCCACCGACATGGCCTGGCTGCTGGTGCTCGGCCCCGGCCAGCTCGCGGCCGGGCTGCTTCTTTATATGGCGAGTCTCAAGTACATTCCGGCCGGACGTGCTGCCTTGATCGGCCTGCTCGATCCTGTATTGGGCCCGATCTGGGTGTGGCTGGTCGATGGCGAAAAGCCGGGCGATCTGACGCTTTTGGGCGGCGCCATCGTCATCGGTTCCGCAGCCCTCAATGTCTGGCTGGATTCGCGGCGATCCACTGGTTAAGAACCGCACATGACCCAGAACACAATCAAAGGCCCGCTGTCGGGCTTCCTCGTCATTGATCTGTCGCGCATTCTCGCCGGCCCCTATTGCACCTTGCTGATGGCGGAGATGGGCGCGCGGGTGATCAAGGTCGAGCCGCCGAAGGCCGGCGACGATGCGCGCGCCTACGGACCGTACGTCAAGGGCAAGTCGACCTACTTCGCCTCGGTCAATCGCGGCAAGGAAAGCATCGCGCTCGACCTCAAGAACGACGGCGACAAGCGCGTCTTCGAGAAGCTGCTCGCCAAGGCCGACGTGCTGGTCGAGAATTTCCGGCCCGGCACAATGGAGAAACTGGGCTACGGCTGGGAAACGCTGCACGCCAAGTATCCCAAGCTGATCTACGCCTCGGCCTCAGGCTTCGGCCACACCGGGCCCAATTCCAAGGACCCGGCCTATGATATGGTCATGCAGGGCATGGGCGGCGTCATGAGCATCACCGGCCACGAGGGCCAGCCGCCGGCCCGCGTCGGCATGTCGATCGGCGACATCGGCGCCGGCCTCTACACCGCCGTCGCGGTCAACGCCGCGCTGGTCCACCGGATCAAGACGGGCGAATCGACCAAGGTCGACATCGGCATGTTCGACTGCCAGCTCGCGCTCCTGGAAAACGCCATCATGCGCTACACGGTCGAGGGCGAGATCCCCGGCCCGCTGGGCGCGCGCCATCCGACCATCACGCCCTTCCAGGCGTTCCGCACCGCCGACGGCTCGATCATCATCTCGGCGGGTAACGATAGCCTGTTCGTCAAGATGTGCGAGGCGCTGGGCAAGCCCGACTGGGCGGCCGATCCGAACTACAAGACCAACGCGCTGCGCCAGAAACATCACGGCGAACTGGAACACAAGATCGAAGCGGTGCTCGGCACGAAATCCACGGCGCAGTGGATCGACGTCCTCGGCAAGGCCGGCATTCCCTGCGGGCCGATCAACAACATCGCCCAGGCGCTCGCCCATCCGCAGGTCGCCGCCCGCAACATGCTGGTCTCGGTGCCCGACGGCAGCGGCGGCACGCTGAAACTCGCCGGCAATCCGATCAAGATGTCGGCCTTTGCCGATCCGCCGACGCGGTCCGCCGCGCCCGATCTCGACGCCGACCGCGACGCCATCCTGTCCTTCCTCGGCGGCTGAGCCGTGCAGATGCCCCTCGTCAAGCTGGGCGTCCGCCTCGGCGCCGGCCTGGCGAAAGCCATGGCCGCGCTTGTCCTTGCGATCGTGGTCTTCCTCATCGGCACCTATTTCCAGGTGCGCGGCGCGCTGCCGCCCTATAGCGGCCATGTCGAAGCAACGGGACTGAAAGCTCCGGTCGAGATCCTGCGCGACAAGAACGCGGTGCCGCACATCGTCGCGGGCTCGATCGAGGATGCCGCGTTCGGGCTGGGCTATGTGCACGCCCAGGATCGCTTCTGGCAGATGGAGCTGCTGCGCCGGCTGGGCCAGGGCCGGCTCTCCGAACTGCTGCCGCCGATGTTGATCGGCGAGGGCGTCGTCAACAGCGACCGCACCATGCGCGGGCTCGGTGTCTACGGTCATGCCGTCGACAGCTTGAGCGCGCTTTCGTCGGGTACGCGCACCATTCTCGAGTCCTACTCGGCCGGCGTGAACGCCTGGCTGAGCGACGAAGACCGCCAGTTCGGCCTCGAACTCACCTTGATCAAGCTGCTGTCGGGCGGCCGCTACCGGCCCGAGCGCTGGCAGCCCGCCGATTCGCTGGTGTGGACCAAGCTCATGGCGCTAACGCTTGACGGCAACTGGCGCTCCGAACTCCTGCGCCTGAAGCTGCTGCGCAAGGTCGGCGAGGATGGTCTGAAGCTGCTCACCGAGCCCGCGGGCGAGAGCCGCGACGCCACGCTGTCGCTGGTGAGCGAGGCGTTGAACGGCCTCGATCTCGAGAGGCTTTACCGCGTCACCGACGGCGAAGGCACGCGCAAACGCGAGGCCTCGAACGAATGGGTGCTGTCGGGCGCCCACACCGTGTCGGGCAAGCCGCTGCTCGCCAACGACCCCCATCTCGGCCTCTCCTTTCCCGGCATCTGGTATCTCGCCCGCCTGGTCGGGCCGGGCTTCGACATCCGCGGCGCCTCGGCGCCCGGGTCGCCCGCCATCGTGCTCGGACACAACGCTTCCATCGGCTGGGGATTCACGACGACCAACCTCGACAGCCAGGACCTGTTCGTCGAGCGGGTCGATCCGACCGATCCCAACCGCTACATCACCCCTGACGGCGCACGGCCGTTCGGCGTGCGCGAGGAGACCATCAACGTCCTGTGGGGCGATCCGGTGAAGCTGCGCCTGCGCGAAACGCGGCACGGCGCGGTGATCGACGATTTCATCAGCAAGCCCGACGACCTCGCGCCGTCGGGCCATGTGCTGGCCCTGCAGGCGACGGCGCTCGACAGCCAGGACACCACGATCGAGGCGTTGATCCGGATCGGCCTGGCGCAGAACTGGAACGACTTCCTCGCCGCCGCACGCAAGGTCGTCTCACCAATGCAGAATATCGTCTATGCCGACACATCCGGGAACATCGGCCTGGTGGCGCCGGCGCGCGTGCCGATCCGGCGCAAGGGTGACGGCTCCTTTCCGCAGCCGGGTTGGACGGGCGAATACGATTGGGCCGGTGTCGTGCCGTTTGACGAACTGCCGCGGGTCTACAATCCGGCGAGCGGCATCATCGTCAACGCCAACGCCCGCCTGGTGCCAGACGACTACCGCCATTTCATCACGCGCGACTGGGCCGAGCCCTATCGCCAGCGCCGCGCCAACCAGCTCCTGCGCGAGGTCGAACGTCATCCTGTCTACGGCATGATCCACATCCAGGCCGACAACCTCTCGCCCGATGCCGCCGAGGTCCTGCCGGTGCTGCTGAAGCCCGCGCCACGCAACCCGCGTGCCGCCCGGGTGATCGAGCTGATGCGTCGCTGGAACCGCTTCATGCTGGCCAACCGACCCGAACCTTTGATCTATTCAGCCTGGCTCACCGAGCTGCAGCGCGGCTTGATGGCGGACGAGCTGGGTCCCGAACTCTACGCCGACCTCGCCACACCCGACGTCACCAAGCTCCTGCGCATCTTGCGCGACCGCCCGCAATGGTGCGACGACCGCTCGACCACGCCTGTCGAGAGTTGCGACGACATCATCGCCGCGGCACTCGAGCGCGCGCTAGACTGGATCGCCGCGCGCCAGGGACCGGAGATCGACGCTTGGCAGTGGGGTCGCGAACATCGCGCCGCGTATCGCCATCCGCTGTTCGACGGCATACCGCTGTTGCGCGACCTCGCCTCGGTGCGCTTCGCCTCCGACGGCGGTGCGCACACGCTCAATCGCGCCCAGCCTTCCTATCGTGGCGCGCGCCCCTTCGAGGCCGTGCACGGTCCGGCTTACCGCGGAGTCTACGACTTCAGCGACCTCGACAACAGCCGCTTCGCCATACCGCTTGGCGAATCGGGCAACATGCTATCGCGCTGGTCGCGCAACTTCGTCGAGCGATGGCGCAGCCTCAGCTACGTCGAAATTGCCGGCACCCACGCCGAGGTCGCGCGCAGCGCCGTCGGCACGATCACGCTCGCGCCGCCCTCGAGCCGTTAGCTGGCGGCGGGCGGCGGGCGGCGGGCGGCGGGCGCGAGCGCGGCCTGCCACTAACGCGGCCTGTCACCCGCCAAGGTGATGCGGTGCATGACGCGGCGGAAACCGTGATAGTCGTTGATCGGGTAGTGCATGGCGCAGCGGTTGTCCCAGAAGGCGAGCGAACCCACCCGCCACGGGAAGCGGCAGGTGAATTCCGGCCGGGTCTGGTGCTCCCAGAGGAATTCCAGCAACGCCAGGCTTTCCTTCTCGGTCCAACCCTTGATGTGAGCGGTGTGCGCGACGCTGGTGTAGAGCGCCCTGCGGCCGGTCTCCGGATGGGTGCGCACGATCGGGTGCTCGGCTTCGAGCTTCTTGGGCGTAGCGCCGGCGCCCGCCTGCTTCAGCGCATCCTCGCGCGTCTTGGTGACGTCGGCCTTGAACGAGGAGCTGACGCCGATCAACCCATCAAGCGTCTTCTTCAGGCCGTCGGACAGGGCCTCGTAGGCGAGGTACTGGTTGGCGAACATGGTGTCGCCGCCCACCGGCGGCACTTCGCGCGCCAGCAACATGCTGCCCATCGGCGGGATCGGCAGGTACGTCGTGTCCGAATGCCAGATGCCGCCGAAATTGTTGCGTTCATGCTCGAGCTTCACTACCGGTGTGATCATCGGCGATTCCGGCAGGCCCTTGAGCTGCGGATACTCGATCGGCTCGCCGAACTTGCGTGCGAAGGCGAGCTGCTGATGCGGCGTGACGTTCTGCTCGCGCAGGAAGATGACGAGGTGATCGAGCAGCGCCTGGCGCACCTCACCCACCACCTCGGCGTCAAGATCGCGCGCCATGTCGACGCCATGGATCTCCGCGCCCAACGCGCCGGCGATCGGTCTTACTTCGATATGGCGATAGTTGCGCATCGTCCCTAACCCTTCGTCCACGGCGGTGCCGTCTTCGCCATGAAGTGCCGGATGCCTTCCGCCGCCTCCGGCCGGCGCAGCAAACCGACCAGACTTTCCGCCGCGTCGTCGAGGACTGCCCTATCATCGGCTGTCGCTCCGGACAGTACCAGACGTTTCACCGTTGCCAGCGCCTGGGGCTCGAGCCGCAGGATATCATCGAGCACCGCCTTCATCGTGCGGTTGAGATCGGCAGTGTTGGCACAGAAATGCGCCCCGATGCCCAGGCGATGGGCCTCCTTGGCGTCGATGACACGGCCCGTCACCGCAAGATCGCGCGCCGGCCCCTCGCCGATGCGGCGCACCACGAAGGGAATGATTTGCGAGGGGATGAAGCCGACTTTGGGTTCGGGCATACCGAAGCGGGCGCTGTCATGCAGGATCACCACGTCCGAACAGCACGCCATGCCGAAGCCGCCGCCGACCGCCGAGCCTTCGACGATCGCCACCGTCGCCTGTGGCAGGGTGTTGAGCGCCAGCAGCGCCTCGCCGAACTGACGATAGGCGGATACCAGCGGATCGATCGCGCCATTCGCTGGTTTCGGCGGCATGTCGGCCATCGCCTCGAGATCGCCGCCGGCGCAGAAATGCCCGCCGGCGCCACGCAGCACCAGCACGCGGCAGCTTGGGTCGTCGCGCACGCGGCCGAACGCATCCTCCAGCTCCAGCATCATGGCGTGCGTCAGCGCATTGCGCCGGTCCGGCCGGTTGAGCAACAGCCGGGCGACGGCGCCTTCGCGGGTAACCTGGATATTGGCGTAGTCGGCCATGGGCAAAGTCTTAGCGAGCGACTATCCTCGCAACAAGATGAGGCGTGTCATTGTTTCGCTGATCGCGGCGTTGCTGTGTTGCGGCGCGGACTGGGCCGACGTCGCCACACCTGCGCCGGGGCCCACCCAGTCGATCGGTTTCTACAGCGCCGGCTGCCTGCAGGGCGCCCAGGCCCTGCCGCTCGACGGGCCGGGCTACGAGGCGATCAGGACCAGCCGCAACCGCTATTGGGGCCAACCGGTCACGCTCGAATTCATCACGACACTGGCCGAAAAGATGCGCGCCGCCGGCCAGGCCCACCTTTATATCGGCGACATCGGCCAGCCGCGCGGCGGGCCGGCGCCGACCGGCCATGCCAGCCATCAGGTCGGGCTCGACGCCGACATCTGGTTCGAGCGCCAACCCGGCCCGCGTCTGGCGCCGGTGCAGCGCGAGAACGCCAAGCTGCGTTCGCTGGTACGGGCCGACGACGGCGGCATCGACGATACGGTCTTCTCCCAACAGCACGTCTCCCTGCTGAAGACCGCGGCCGAGATGCCGAATCTCGACCGCATGTTCGTCAATAAATGGATCAAGGAGCGGCTCTGCCACACGGCCACAGGCGACCGGCGCTGGCTGCGCAAGCTGGTGCCTTGGTACGGCCATGACGAGCACTTCCACATCCGGCTCTACTGCCCGCCGGGCAATCCAAACTGCCAGCCGCAGGCCGACTACCCGCACGACGACGGCTGCGGCGAGGCGCTCGATTTGTGGTTCCGCAAGGCGCCGATCACGCCACCAGTGACGTCGACGCCACCCAAGCCATACCGGCCGAAGCTGCCGGCCGCCTGCACAGCGGTGCTGAAGGCGCCGTAACGCCGCTACTCGCCCTGCCCCAGCAAGGTCCCGGCGCGGCGCGACAGGCGGAAGAACCACTGGAAGATCTGGAAGCCGACGACGAGGTAGACCACCGACAGGCCGAAGGCGATGGCCAGCATGTCCCAATGCACGGTCTTCTCGGCCAGGATGGCGCGCATGCCCTCGAAGATATAGGCCGGTGGCAGGCCCCACGAGATGACCTGCAGCCAGTGCGGCAATACCGACACCGGATAATAGACACCGCTCACCGGCATCAGGATGAACACGGCGGCCCAGGCGAAGCTTTCCGCGCTCTGGCCGACGCGCATGATCATTCCCGACATGGCAAGACCGATCGACCAGGAGAACATCTGCAGGATGGCGAAGAAGGCGATCAACGGCAGACCGAGCGAATAGATCGAGTAGCCGAAGAACGCCCAGGCCATCAGCGACACCGGGATCAGGCCGAGCAACGTGCGCAGGAGGGCGGCGATGATGATGCCGGTCGCCATCTCCCAGGAGCGGATCGGGCTCACGAACAGGTGGCCGAGATTGCGCGACCACATCTCCTCGAGGAAGGCGATCGACAGCGAGAGGTTGCCGCGGACCACGACTTCCCACAGCAGAAGACCGGACAGCAGCACGCCCGCTGCCTGCGCCACGAACGAGGCCTGCGGCAGGAGATACTGGGTCATGAACCCCCACATTACCATCTGCACCGCCGGCCAGTAGATCGAGTCGACCAGCCGCATGACCGAACTGCGCCAGATGTGGATATGGCGCAGTACCAGGGCATAAATCCTTTGGGCCGAGCCGTTCATTGCACCGCCTCTCCCTTCTTCAGCGACTCCAGTCCTCGGCCGCGACCACGTGCCATGTCGAGGAACACCTCTTCCATGTCCTCGCGACCGAAGCGCTCGATCAACTCGCGTGGGGATCCGCGCTCGAAGACGCGGCCGGCCTGCAGCAGGATGACGTCGTCGCACAGCCGCTCGACCTCGCCCATGTTGTGCGAGGCGAGCAGGATCGTGGCGCCTGACTCGTTCTGGTACGCCTTGAGGTAGGAGCGCACCCAGTCGGCCGTGTCGGGATCGAGCGACGCGGTGGGTTCGTCGAGCAGCAGCACCTCAGGCCGGTTGATCAGCCCCTTGGCGAGCGCCACGCGCGTCTTCTGCCCGGCCGACAGCTTGCCGGTCGGCCGATCGAGGAACGGCGCCACCTGCATGTGCTCCGCGATTTCGGCGATCCGCCCCTTGAGATCCTTCACTCCGTAGAGCCGACCGTAGAAGGCAAGGTTCTGCCGCACGGTCAGACGATGCGGCAGGTCGACATAGGGTGAGGAGAAGTTCATGCGCGGCAACGCTGCGTAACGGCGACGGCGGATGTCGACGCCCAGCACCTCGATCTCGCCCGCGGTCGGCTCCAGGAGGCCGAGCAGCATGGCGATGGTCGTGGTCTTGCCGGCGCCATTGCCGCCCAGCAGCCCAAGCACGGCGCCACGCGGCACCGCGAAGGTCAGGTCGTCGACGGCGACGACATCTCCGTACACCTTGCGCAGGTGCCGCACATTGATGGAGGCCGCGTCCGCCATGCCATCACAACGCCTTCACTGCGGCTTCGATACGGTCGAGGCCCTTGCTGAGACGGTCGGCACCCGAAGCAAAGCAGAGCCGCACATTGCCCTGCCCGCCCGGCCCGAAGGCCTCGCCCGGCGCCAGGCCCACCTTGTATTCCTGCGCGAGCTTCTTGCAGAAGGCCATGGTGTCGTGCACGCCGTCGATGGAGAAGAAGGCATAGAACGCCGCCTCCGGGCGCGCGATGGTGATGCGCGGCATGCCCGACAGGCGCTGGAACACCAGCTCGCCGCCGGCGCGGCAGCGATCGACCATCTGCAGGAGGAAGTCGTCGCCCTTCTCGAGGGCCGCGACGGCGCCGCGCTGCAGGAACGCCGGCACACCCGAGGTGTTGATCTGAACCAGCTTGGCGAGCTGCTCGCCGAGCCCGGCAGGATGCGTCAGCCAGCCCAGCCGCCAGCCGGTCATCGCCCACGGCTTGGAAAAGCTGTTGAGCACGATCAGCGGATCGTCGGGCCCGGCCAGTTCGAGGAACGACGGCGCCACCGGCCGCGAGTAGATGATCCGGGCATAGACCTCGTCGGCCATTATCCAGATGCCGCGCTTCTTGGCGAAGTCGAGCAGCGCGCGCTGCTCGTCGGACGACATCGTCCAGCCGGTGGGATTGCCCGGCGAATTGACGAAGATAGCGCGCGTGCGGTCGTCGACGGCATCGAACAGGCGCTGCAGGTCGAGCTTCCAACCACCATCGGGCTTGCGGTCGAGCGCCGCGTATTTCGGCTCGCCGCGGACCAGCTTCACCGCCGAGGTGATGTTTGGCCAGATCGGCGAGACGATGACGATGTTGTCGCCGGGATCGAGCAGCAGCTGGCAGGTGAGCAAAATCGCCTGCATGCCGCCGGTCGTGACGGTGAGGCGGTCGACCGGGCATTTGATGCCGTAGAGCCGCTCGGTGTAGGCGCTGAGTACCGCGCGCAGGTCGGGGAGACCGCGCTGCCAGGTATAGAAGGTCTCGCCGGCCTGCAGCGCCTTGGCCGCCGCGTCGCGCACGAAATCGGGCGTGACGAGGTCGCCCTCGCCGAACCACAGCGGCACGACGTCGGGGTCGCCGAATACGCTCATCGCGACCTCGGTGATCGGCGTATCGGAAAGACCGGCAATGGGGCCGCTCAAGGTGGCGGAAAAGCCGGGCAGCGGAAAACGGGACTGAGGTTGCATCCGTCGCACCTAGCCTATTGGCCAAAATTTCGCCAGCCACTCCCCGTTCCGACTATAATTGTTGGGGACCCCAAGCCCCGATAATCGTTATCTGCGATGACCCTGGAGATGGACCCATGAAACGAGCCCCCACGAAGCGAGCCCCCATGAAGCGAGCGGCTGTCGGCTTGCTACTCGCCGGCTTGACCAGCGCCTGCGGCGTGCCCGGCGACAAATTCGGGCAGGTGCAGCCCGGCATGAGCCGCAGTGAGGTCGTCTCGCTCATGGGCGAGCCGCAAGGCTCGGTCCGCGAGGCGGGCCGGGACTGCGATATCTACAATGTGTCGAAGGATTTCTGGAGCCGTGTGCCGTGGAACATAACCAACCGCTATTATGTCTGCTTCGCCGACGGCAAGGTTCAGTCCTTCACTCGCGCCGACGGCCAGTAGACACGTCGTTTGAAAGGCCTTGTTGAGACTCGTGTCGCTCCTGCTCGCGCCGGCGATGGCGGTCGTGCTCACGGCTGGCGCCGAGCTTCCGAGCGCGGTGAACACGCCAAGGCGCTGAAGCTCCTACTGCCGCTGGCCGAACAGGGCGATCCGCGGGCCGCCTACGCCTTGGCCGAGCTCTATGCCGAAGGCGTTGCCTTGGATTTGGTACAGGCGGTCAAGTGGTACAGCATCGTCGCCGACCGCCTGCCCAACGCCGAACCGCGCATGCGCCAGAAGGCGACTGTCCGCCAGATCGTCAGGTCGAGGCAGCTGACGGCGCCGCAGCTTGTCGAGGCGAAGAAGCTCGTTGCGGAATGGAAGCCAACATCCCCAGACGCGAGGGAGCCATGACGTCTGCAATTCTTCGGGTGGATGCGCTAACGTTAGGATGACAGGCCGACGACCTCGCGATACGGTACGGCCGAGGCGGGGGCATGACAATCGAGATCAAAGAATCGATGCTGCAGACCTGGTTGGCCGAGCAGTATCATAGCGACTATGCCGACGGACGTCGCTGTGACGAGCTGGGCTACCTGCAGTGCAAGCTGATCCTGAAGCCCGACCGCTTCACCTCGGCCCACGTCTTCAAGGAATTCGCCGCGCTGGTCCAGCACGCTGCCGAGACGGCCGGCGTCGGCTACAATCACACGCCGAAATCGCAGCAGCGCCCCGAAGTGCGCGAGGTGCTATTCCTCGATACCGGCAGCTACCATCTCTACAACAACGCGTTCATCGTGCGTCGGCGCATCGCCTATGAGGACGGCTTCGCGATCGGCGATCCCGAAATCGTCTTCAAGTACCGCAGCGCCGACATGGAGAAAGCCCAGGCGATCGACGTGCGGCCGCACATAGACGGCAAGTACAAGGTCAAGTTCAAGCTCGAGGTCATGCCGCTCAAGGAACGGATCGGCGGCCTGCGTCGGCTGCTTTCGCACAATGTCGAGTTTGGCTTGAGCCAGGCGCCGCAAGCAGCGCGCATTGTGATGTCGTCGCTCGGCCATATGTCGCTGCCCGAGCTGACCCAGATCTTCCCGGCGCTCTCGACTATCTCCTGTGATGGGCCCGACGACGTCTCGCTGGTCAACCAGACGATCGTCGAGGAACTGCTGCAGGACATCTGCCTGCTCGATTTCGGCCATCACACCGCCGCCACCGCCAATCTCGGCCTGTGGCGCTCGCGCGGCGACCATCATGCCTTCGTCGGCGAGTTCGCCTTCCAGCTCCGCTTCATGGGTCCCAACGACATCAGCCACAAGGCGCTGCATACCTGCGAGCGTTTCTTCCTCGAGCTGCAGCAGGTCGCTGCCGACTGGCTGGCGCTGACCACGACCAAGACCGGCGCCGTCTACCGCCTGAAGGGCAACCCTCCGCAAGCCCACGAATGACCGAGCCGCAGCCGCCCTCCCCGCCGTCGCTCCGGCAGATCTTCTGGGTCTTCCTGGTGATGGGCGGCACGAGCATCGGTGGTGGCGTGGTCGGCTATCTGCGCACCGGACTGGTCGTGCGGCAGCGCTGGTTGGACGACGTCGCCTTTGTCGAACTGCTGTCGATCAGCCAGACCTTGCCAGGGCTCAATGCCACCAACATGTCGATCCTGGTCGGCGATCGCCTGCGCGGTGTATGGGGTGCCGTCGTTGCCATGCTGGGGATGTGCCTGCCCGGCGCCACGCTCATGACGGCGGCGGCTTACGCCTACGGCATCGGCGGCGATGATCCCTGGTCGAAGGCCTTCCTGCACGGCATCGCCGCCGGCGCGGTCGGCCTGATCGTGGTGGTGATGGTGCAGCTCGGCGCCAAGGTGCTGAAGACCGTCGCGGACTATGTGTTCGTCGCTGCGACTGCCGCTGCCGTCGCCTTCTTCCACGTTCCGGTGATCTACGCCATGCTGGCGGCCGGCGCTGTCGCCATCTGGTGGCATCGTCCGCGCGACAAGAGCCTCAAGTGAAGGAGCTCGGCGACATCGCGGGCGTCTTCGCCTATCTCTCGCTGCTCACCATCGGCGGCGGCATGGCGGCGTTCCCCGAACTCAAGACGCTGACCGTCGACGTCCATCACTGGGTGACCTTTCCCCAGTTGCTGCACTTCTACAGCTTCGGTCAGCTTGCTCCCGGCCCCAACATGATGATGGTGGCTTCGATCGGTGCTTTCGTTGCCGGCCTGCCCGGCGCGGCCGTGGCGCTGGTCGCCTTCTTTCTGCCCACCGGTCTCCTCACCTTCGCGGTCGGTCGGCTGTGGACGCGTATGTCGACGTGGCGCTGGCGGCCGGCTATCCAAACCGGGCTGGGCTCCGCCGCGGTCGGTCTGGTGCTGGCCGGCGCTATCGTCATGGGTCGCGGCGCGCTCATCAACGTGTTCTATATTGCGCTGGCGGTCGTCGTGTTCTTCCTGCTGCTGCGGACCAAGATCAATCCCGCTTACCCGATCGTGGCATCGGGCCTGATCGGGCTCGTCGCGCACGCGGTCAACCTCTAGTGCGGCTTCCGGTCAAATGAACCGCGGAGCGGTTCATTTGACCGGAAACGCGCTGTACGAAGCATTTCCTTCAATTGCATAGTCCGACCGGCTGATCGCGGCGCGTTTACGCGCCTCAGCCGGACGGATTATGCTTTAGCGTCCTCCATCGACGGAGTCTCCGCATGACCGACGACTATCAACGCCGCAGCTATGGCGCCATTCCTGTCGGCACGGGCGAAAAGCCCGGAATCGTCGTGGTCGATTTTCAGCTCGGCTTCACCGACCCGCAATATTCCCTGGGCGGCGCGCCGCTGGTGATGCGGGCGCTCGACAACACGGCGAAGCTCTTGACGGTCGCGCGCAAACACGGCGTGCCGGTCGCCGTATGCAACACCGCCTATCTCAATGAACGCGAAATGCCCTACTGGAAGATCACGGCGGTGCGCGAGACCTTCCTGCACAGCCATCCCAGCACCAGGATCGATCCCCGCATCCATGATCCTGCATACGACCTGCAGGTGACCAAGAAAGGTCCGTCGATCTTCTTCGAGACCGGCGTCGCCAACTACTTCACCAAGGAGCGGGTCGACACGGTGATCGTCACCGGCTGCAACACCTCGGGCTGCATCAGGGGCACCGCGCTCGACAGTTTCAGCCACCGCTTTCGCACCCTGGTGCCCGAGGACTGCGTCGGCGACATCGAGGAGCAGCCGCACCGCGACAACCTGCGCGACATCGGCCGGCGCTACGTCGACGTCGTCGATCGGGCCTTTTGCACCGACTATCTCGAGAGCTGGGCGCGGCGAAACAGTACCTAGGCTATGCCCGTAAGGTTTGCCCTCGATGACGCGATCTGAAAAGCTGCCGCCATGACAGGCCCGGGGACCGTCTGCACGTACATCAGGATCATCGTCGGCGCACTGCTGTTCGCGGCGAGCGTCGGGCCGGTGTGGGCGCAGAGTTCGGAGCAGATTCGCAACTGGTGCTTCGAGGACGCCACCGACGACAAGACGATCCAGGGCTGCACCGCCGTCATCAAGACCAACCGCGAGACGCCGCAGGATCTTGCCAACGCCTATTTCAACCGCGGCTCCGCCTATGCCGGCAAGTTCCAGTACGAACGCGCCATCCAGGACTACGACCAGGCGATCAAGCTCGTCGCCGGCTTCTCCCGTGCCTTCCAGTATCGCGGCCTCGCCTATGCCAACAAGCGCCAGTTCGCCCGCGCCACCCAGGACTACGACCAGGTCATCAAGCTCAAGCCAGATTCATTCGCCGCGTTCGAAAGTCGCTGCGCAGCCCGCATGGCGTTGAAGCAGCTCGAGGCGGCGCTGGCGGACTGCAACGAGGCGCTGCGCCTCCAGCCGGGCAGCGCGTTGCAGAGCCGCGGCCTTGTCAACCTGAAGTTCGAACGTTTCGACCTCGCGATCGGCGATTTCAACGAGGCGCTGAAGGCCGATCCGAAAGACGCCGTCGCCCTGTTCGGTCGCGGCGTGGCGCGACGCAAGAGAGGCGACGTGGCGGGCGGTGACGCCGACATCGCCGCGGCCAGGGCGGCCAACGGCGGTGTCGCCGACCGCCTCGCCGCCATTGGCATCACGACGAAATAGCCGCGGGAGAGATCGTCATGCGAGCCAAGATCATCGTCGTCCTCGGCGCGGTGCTGATGGCAACGGGCGCGGCGCCCAGCGCGGCGCAGGACTACGAGACGGCACGACGGTGGTGCTACGGCGAGGCCACGCCCGAGCAGACGGTGCAAGGCTGCGATGTCATTATCAGGGCCAACCGCGAGCCGGCCGCCAATATCGCCGCCGCCTACTTCAACCGCGGCCTGATCTATCACGGCAAGGGACAGTACGGATCGGCGATCGCCGATTATGACCAGGCGATCAAGCTGAAGCCCAACTACCCCGAGGCCTTCTATGAACGCGGGCTCGCCAACCGCCGCTCGGACCACAACGATCTCGCCATGCGCGACTACGACCAATCGCTGAAGCTGAAGCCCGGCTATGTCGACGTGCTCAATTCACGCTGCTATCTGCGCGCCATCGTCGGCGACCTGCAGACAGCGCTTCAGGACTGCAACGAGGCGCTCAGGCTGGCGCCCAAGAACCAGTATGCCTTCGACAGCCGCGCCTTCGCCCACCTCAAGCTCGGTATGCTCGACGCCGCCATCGCCGACTACAACATGGCGCTGCAGATCGAGGCGGCCCGTCCCTACTCGCTGTACGGGCGCGGCGTGGCAAAGCGCAAGCGGGGCGACGTGCCGGGGGGCAACGCCGATATGGCGCGGGCCAAGGCCAAGGTGCCGGGCATCGCCGAGGAGTTCGCCAAGTACGGCGTTCCCGGATTCTAGGAGACAGCCGCGGTGCAGGACTGGCGCGGCACGCCGATCGCCACCACGCGGTCGCCTATTTTCAGGCAGCCGTTCTGCCATTGGCCGGCGAAGGTCTCGCCCGCGAGCTGCGCCGTACCCAAGCCGTGCGGCACGTCGTTGGCGTAGTTGCCGTCGAAGTGATCGGTCGCGTTCCACTGGTAGCGGCCGAAACCTTCGCGCCGGCCGTCGCGATAGGTGCCTTCGAAACGGTCGATCAGCTGGCCATGCTCGGTCCATTGCACGACACCCTGGCCCTCTTTCAGCCCGTGCCGGCACGAGCCATTCCACACCGCGCGGTCGTGCAAATCGGGATGCCAGTCCCACATGCGGCAGCCGGTTTCGGTGTCGAGCAGCCAGTTGCCGTCCTCGCACGGCGCGACCCAGCTGATCTGCACCGAATCGGGCTCGTCGGACGGGCAGTCCAGCGTGCCGGGCGCCAGCGCCAGCTGCTGAGCGCCGGCCGAATGAACGGCTGCGATCAACAGCACTGAAATGTAAGTTGTGAAACGCATCGCCCCTCCGCTGAACAAACGCCGACGGGAGGCAAATAGTTGCTGTGGAGCAAAATATGAAGGTCCTGCTCGTCGGACTGGTCGTTTTCCTCGGTATCCACACGCTCACCACGCTCCGCGAGCCGCGGGCGGCGCTGATCGGACGGCTGGGCGAAGGGCCTTACAAGGGCCTCTATTCGCTGGCCTCGGCGGTCGGGCTGGGGCTGATCGTCTGGGGCTTCGGCCGCTACCGCAGCAGCGGATACATTGCGGTCTGGGACCCGCCGGGCTGGCTGCATCCGGTCGCGCTGGTGTTGATATGGCTCTCCTTCGTGGCGCTGGCCGCGGCCTATTCTCCCGCCGGCAAGATCAAGGGCTTGCTGCGCCATCCCATGCTGGTGGGCGTCAAGAGCTGGGCGCTGGCGCATCTTTTAGTGAACGGCGACCTGGGTTCGATCCTGCTGTTCGGCTCCCTGCTCGCCTGGGCGGTCTACGACCGCATCTCCGTCAAGCGTCGCGGCCAGTCGGGCGCTCCCGCCTCGGATGTCACGGCGGGCGATGCCATCGCGGTGGTCGCAGGCTCAGTGGCCTATGCCGCTATGTTCTGGCTGCACCCCCTGCTGATCGGCGTTCCGGTGAACTGACAGGTGAACTGAGCAGGCTCTCGAACGTCGCCTGCAAAACCTGTCGCGGATCGGCGACGCCCGAGCGGCTGCGCCAGGCGACATAGCCGTCGGGGCGCACCAGCACGGCACCATCGCGTTCGACGCCATAGGCTTCGTGCCACGCGCCCTCCGGATCGGCGAGATCTTGACCGACCGTGAAAGCGGGCAGCGCCCTGCCGCGCGCCGCGTCACACCAGGCGCCGCCGTTGCTTCCGGCCAGCAGCACGAAGTGCGGCCCGAACAAATCGACCGTCGAGATCCGTTCGGCGCCGCGCTGCAGCCAGACGTGCGGGGCGCGGCTGCCGGGGCGTGCCGACGGTACGTACTCCGTGACCGGATCGGCCACCGCCACCGGCGGCGTGCCGTCGGCGATGACCGCGCTCGAAACGTAGTTCGCGCCAAAGATCAGCCCCTGCTCGTTCAGGAATTCGCGACGCGGCAGCACCGCGCCTTCCTGGCGCGTGGCGCGGCCCATCGACAGCGCATTGGCGAGTGCGGCCTTGGTGATCGCCTGGGCAAGCGGCTGGCGCTCGGCGTGGTAGCTGTCGAGCAGCGCTTCGCCGGCCTCGCCGCGCAGCACGGCGGCAAGCTTCCAGGCGAGGTTGTGCACGTCCTGCACGCCGGTGTTGAGGCCAAAGCCGCCGGTCGGCGGCATCTCGTGCGCGGCGTCGCCGGCGAGAAAGATGGAGCCCGCGCGGTAGCGCTCCGCCACGATCGCCGAGGCCTCCCACGGGCTGACGCCCAGCACCGACACGTCGAGATCGGGCACGCCGACGCCCTGGCGGATCATCGCCGTGCAGCGCTCGGGCGTAAAATCCGCCGGCTTGAAGCCGTATTGGCTGAGGCTATGGATCAAAAAGCCCCAGCGGTCGTGGCCGTTGATGGTGAGGAAGGTGCCGCGCAAGTCGGGCTGCTCGACGAAGTAAAGCGCCGACGGCCGGTGCTGGGTCCACTGCCTGAGGTCGGCGTTGAACAGGATATTGACGCTGTCGTAGACCTTCTCCTCGCCTTCCATGCGCACGCCCAGGCTGCGCCGCACGCGGCTCTGCGCACCTTCCGCGGCGATGAGATAGCGCGCGGTGACGTTCGTCTCCGCCCCGCTCACCCGGTCGGTGAGCGTGCCGGTGACCGAGCTTGCGTCGTTGCCCACGGCGGTCAGCTCGGTGTTGAAGCGCAGCTCTCCGAGCGGTGCTGCCTCGGCAAATCGCCGGATCACCGGTTCGAGATCGTCCTGGGCGCACAGGCAGTTGGTGACCGGCGTCACCGCCATGTTCTTGGGCGTCGCGCGACCGGGCACGCGGCGCTCGATCTCCTTGCCGGCCAGACTCTCGGTCCACACGATCAGCCCGGCCCGGCCCGCCGGCAGGCCGGCGGCGCGGATCGCGTCCTCGATGCCGAGCTGGCGGAACATCTCCATGGTGCGGGCATTGATGCCGCGCGACTTGGGCACGATGGCGGTGCCGGGGTGGCGCTCGACCAGCAGCGAGCGCACGCCGTGCTGCGACAGCAGCAGCGACGCGGTAAGACCGACCGGGCCGCCGCCGGCAATCAGGACAGGAATATCGACCATCAGCCCCTCGCCGCCCTCTCCGAACAATCGCAACATATGGTGGGGGTTGTGCACCGTAACGGTTAAAAAAACGGTGATTAATTCAGCG
>PLYQ01000297.1 GCA_003153415.1 Rhodospirillales bacterium
GTGGCGGAGTGCGCCGCGGCCGTGGAAGGCATTCGCAAGATGTTCCCCGCGGTGGAAAGCCTGCGCGACGTGTCGCCCGAGCAGTTCCAGGCCGCCGAACATCTGCTGAGCCCCGTGGTGGCGCGCCGCGCCCGCCACATCGTGACCGAAGACGCGCGCGTCAANNGGCGGCGGCTTCGGCGGCTGCACGGTGTCGATGATGCGGCCCGCCGCCGCGCCGCTGTTCCGCGAGAAGATCGCGAAGGCCTACGAGGGCAAGTTCGGCATTACGCCGCGCGTCTACGAGTGCAAACCATCCGCCGGCGCCGGCGAACTGGCAAGCTAGCGTAGTGTCCAAGAATTAACTCAACATGCTAGAAGAAGGCAGACGGGCCCACAAGAGGCGTGGGCGCCCCGGTCTGCCCCACCGAAGAAGGCAGGGTCGANNACTGTCTAGTTGTTTCCTGGACACTACACTAGCTCGCTTAGAACTTATAGCCGAAGCCCAACGAGACCACCGGGTAATATTTGAAGGTTTTCAGGTCGCCGTTGATTTTGTTCTGCTGGGCGACCACGTTGGATTGGATCGCGGGAGTGGTGGCGACATTCTGGCAATTGACGCCCGGGCTGGTGCAGGCGCTGCCCGTCAGATTGAGCGTCGCGCTTGGCGATCCCTGGTAGGCCGCGCCGAATTCGAAGTTGAATGCGAAGTGCTTCCGCCTGTTCCGTGGCAGCAGGTTTCCGAACCCGATGAGCAGCTCCGGCGCGGTCTTGTACTGAAAGCCGAGCGTGCCGTTCCCGGTTACCGGGTTGAGTGTATTGCTGTAGTACGTTGCGCTGCCCAGTGTAAACGATTGTCCGGCGAGAGGCGAGACGGACGCCGTGCCGCGGTTATCGTCATAGAGCAGCACGCCGGGGCTGATGTGCAGCCCTCCGATGAGGTACTGATCGTAATTGGCCTGAAACGACCGCAGGTTTAGGGTGCCTCCGTAAGCGATGCCGTCCTTGTTGAAGGTGTCGCTATAGGAGAAATCGTTGAAGCCGACCCGCACATTCGACTTGCGGGTGACCGCCGTTGCAGCCTCGATCCCGGCGCCCAGGGTGGAAACCTTGATGCCCACCCCGAATCTCGGCAGTGACTCCTGCGCAAACAGGCCGGCGGCGCCTAAAACTAAGGAAACTGTAAACCAAGAGAACCTTCGCACGTTTTTTCTCCAAATCTCCAGTTAAGCTTGATGGCTCGTACGGCTCATCCGCGCGAGCCGCCCACATTTGGGACTAGTACAGTGTCGCAAGAACGTCCGGCTAACGCAACGTAAACCGGGGATATACCCCTGAATCACACCGCCCAAAACGGGGCTACATAGGCGTAGAACACGACAATCAATCCGATGACGGACGCCAGGATCACGCTGTGCTTAAGAGTAAAGCGGAACAACAGCGCCTCCTCGTGGGGTGCGATGGAAGTGGCGGCGGCGGCTACGGCGATGCTGGTGAGGCTGATCATTTTGCCCATGACGCCGCCGGCGGAATTGGCGGCGGCCATCAGCACCGGATTCATCCCCAACTTGCCCGCGGTCACCACCTGCAGCGACCCGAACAGGGCGTTCGAAGAGGTGTCGCTGCCCGTGAGAAAAACGCCCAGCCAACCGAGCAGGGCGCTGAAGAACGGAAACATGCGGCCGGTGGCGGCGAAGGCCAGCCCCAAGGTCGCGGTGGCGCCGGAGTAGTTCATCAGAAAGGCCAGGCCGAGCACGGCCGCCAGAGTCAGTTCGGCCAGCGCCAATTGCCGGGCGGTCCGGCCCAGAACGCCGGCGAACTGGCGGGGCTTCAGGCCGGCGACCATGGCGCCCAGCGTCGCCGCCAGGAAACACGCGGTCCCCGAAGCGGATAGCCAGTTGAACGTGTAGACCGCCGCGTAGCCCGCCGGCTTGGCCACGACGGGCGGCATTCGCTCGATCGTATTGTGCAGCAGCGGCCAGTGGAACGCGATGGACGCGCGGTTGAGAAGGGTTTGCTTGTAGCCCCAGAGCAGCACGAAAACCACCAGCAGCGCATAAGGGGCCCACGCCAGCGCGACGGCGCGCCGGCTGTGGGCCGCCCGCGGCGTCCGCCTTGGTCCCTCCGGCGTGCGCCTCGCGCGAATGAGAACGACCAGGGCGATCATCGCGGCCATGGATGCCAGAATATCGGTAAGTTGCACGCCCACGAAATTCGAGATGGCGAACTGGGTGGCGGCGAACGCCGCGCCGCACACGGCGGCTGCCGGAAGAACGCCGCGCAATCCTTTCCAACCCGATAGCACCACGATCAGATAGGCGGGAACGATGAGCGAAACCGGCGCGCAGATGCGGCCTATCTGCGCGCTCAAGCGCTCCACGGGAAGGCCGGTGGTGAGCGCCAGCGTGGTAATCGGGATGCCGATCGATCCGAAGGCCACCGGCGCGGTGTTGGCCAGCAGGCAGATGGCCGCCGCCTCAAACGGCGCGAAGCCCAGCCCCGTCAGCATGGCCGCGGCCACCGCCACCGGNNGAATCCTTGAGCACTTCGAACTTGCCGCTCTCCACCGTGACGCGGTAGAGCAGAATGGCCGCGAAGACCACCCACCCGATAGGAAACAGGCCGAACGCCGCGCCATAGGCCGCGGCCGCGCCGAGCTTGCCCCAGGGCATTCCGTAAGCCCCCGCCGCCACCGCCGCGGCGGCGCCCAGCCCGGCCAGCGACGCCAGCCAGGCCGGCTTGCGGAGCACGCCCAGCAATACCAGCAGGACGAATATAGGGAGAGCCGCGACCAGCGCCGATAGAGGCAGGCTGCCGCCCAGAGGCGTATAGTTCTGTTGCCACATGCTAGGGTGATGCTATCAAACGGCGCGCAAATTAGTTTGCACGTTTTCGCGTCCGCGACAGTTCTTCATTGTAGAAGGATGAGAACCCTAGCGCTGGCGGCGATGGTTGGTTCCACGGATAGCAGCGATGACCCGTCAAGGACCATCGCAGCCGCTCGCGCCGGTGATTTGGCCGCCTTCGACCTGCTCATGCGGCAATACGAGCGGCTCGTGCTGGCGACCGCGCTGCGCATGTTGGGCAGCCTGGAAGACGCCCAGGACGCTTCGCAGGACGTGTTTCTTAAGCTCTTCCGCAACCTGGGGAAACTGGAGCGCGCGGACAACATTGCGGCGTGGCTTTACCGGGTGACGGTGAACGTTTGTCACGACCTGGGGCGCAAGCGGAGGCCCATGGCTTCGGTGGAGGAGGCGGAGGCGGTGGCGGCGNNGCGGTCGCAGATCAGCCAGGCGCGGACGAAAATGAGGGAGTTTCTGGAGAGGTATTTCCGGAGGCGTTTATGAACGACGAGGACTGGGTTGAGCTATTGCGGGAGGCGCATCAGGAGCCGATCGATCCGGCTCACTACGCAGCGGTGCGCGCGCGGGTTCTAGCGGAATTGGGACGTCAGCGCAGGCGGGTTTGGCGGTGGGTTTGGGCCGGGGGATTGGCNNTGGCGATGATGCTCACACCGCGGCCGCGGCCAGTGGGGCAGGCCCTTCGGCCTGCCATCGTGCCCGAGGCAACGGCCCGAGTTTACGGGCCTGCGCCGGCGCCGGTACAGAGGGCGGCTGAGATTCGCAGGCCAGTGGTGCACCGTCGGCGCGCGTTAACCCAAGTAAAACAAGAAGGCAGGCCAGGAGGCCCGCCCCACCAACAGGTCACCATCAAGCTGTTGACGGACGATCCGAACGTAGTCATTTACTGGATAGGAGAATGAAATGAAGTGCTTACTGCTGGTTGTGGCCTTGATGGCGTTGCCCTTGGCGGCGCAGGATCAGAAGAAGGAAGAACCCAAAGAGCCGCAGGTCCAGAGGCTATTTGTGCTGAAGTACGCCGACCCGCAGCAGGTCAGCAACCTGATCAAGGTGTTCACCGGAAACGTGACGCCGAACGCGCCGATGCACGCGATCGCGGTGTCGGCCACTGCGCCGGCCATGGTGGCGATCGAGGACGCCATCAAGCGCCTGGACGTGCCGGCCTCGGCGCCGCAGGATGTCGAGCTGACCGCATACCTAATGACGGGAACCGATGCGGACGGCACTCCGCCGAACGCCCTGCCCAAGGAACTGGACAGCGTGGTCACGCAGCTCAGGACCGCCTTCGCCTACAAGAACTACAAGCTTGGGGACGTCCTGACGCTGCGCGGGCGCACCGGCCAGCGGCTCAGCACCTCAGGCCAAGGAGGCGCGGTGGTTATCGGAGGCGCGGCCCAGCCGATCTTTACCGAGTTTAACGTCGAGGCGCTTAGCGTTGGCCCGGACGGCGCGATTCGCGTGGACGGCCTGCGGGTGAGCAACAAAGTCCCGTATGCCACGTCGTCCGGCGCCCCCGCAGTGAATACCCAAGTCAGCTACCAAAACGTGGGGTTGAGCACGGACGTGGATATCAAGGAAGGCCAGAAAGTGGTGGTAGGCAAGATGGCAATGAATCCCAACGAGGCCATGTTCCTCGTGCTGATGGCCCGCGTAATTCAGTGAGCCGTAGGGGGCGGGGAAGCCCGCCCCGGGGGTCGGACGTGTCCGACCCCTACCGGATCTGTTCGTCTCTTTCTACTTTGCCGTCGCGGATGTGAACCACGCGCCAGGCGTGCAGGGCGATGTCGTGCTCGTGGGTGACCACGAAGATCGTATTTCCCTGCGCGTGCAGTTTGTCCAGCAGCGCCATGATTTCATTTCCGGTCTTCGAATCCAGATTGCCTGTCGGCTCGTCGGCCAGGATAATCGAAGGCCGGTTCACCAGCGCCCGCGCAATCGCCACGCGCTGCCGCTGGCCGCCGGAGAGCTGGCGCGGCATGCGCGCCGCCAGTAGGTCGATGTCGAGGATTCGCGCGGCATGATCGACGCGCCGGTGGATTTCGCTCTTGGCGACGCCGCGATAGCGCAGCGAGAACGCCATGTTCTCGAATACCGTCATATGGGGGTAGAGCGCGTAGTCCTGGAACACCATGGCGACGTCCCGATCCTTGGGATCGAGTTCGTTGACGACCCGGCCGTCGATCGCGATCTTGCCCGACGTGATGTCCTCGAGGCCCGCGATCATGCGCAACAGGGTACTCTTGCCGCAGCCTGAGGGGCCGACAAAGACGACGAATTCATGGTCGGCGACCTCGAGGTCCACGCCATGAACGACGGCGACCTCGCCATACGACTTGCAGACCCCGTGGAGACTGACCCCAGCCACTGTTGTGCCCCGCCCCGCTGTCTGCGTCGTCGCCCCTGCCATGGACCATAGCACGCACCCTCCGGAGCGTCGCCCACCCCGCAATCGTGCGCCTAGCGATCGGCTGGCTTCTCGCGCCATACTCCGCTCATCTGATCCATTTTGGAGAGCCAATGCGTATCGGTCTGGTCGGATACGGCGCCTGGGGCCGCATGCATGCCGGCGCCATCGCGCGTATCCCCGAACTGTCGCTAGCAGCGGTGATGTGCGGCAGCGAGGCATCGGCCCGCGCCGCGGCGGCCGACCTGCCGGGGGTCACGGTCTACCGCGACCTCGATGCGCTGCTGGGCGATCGCGCTGTCGAGCTCGTCGACATCGTGGCGCCAAACAATCTGCATGCCGGAATGGCGGTGGCTGCGCTCGCGGCCGGCAAGCATGTCCTGCTGGAAAAGCCGATGGCGACCACGCTCGCCGATGCCGAGCGGGTCGTGACCGCCGCAGAGCGTTCGGGGAGCTATCTCGGCATCGGCCTGGAACTGCACGTCTCCAAACAATGGGCACGCGTGCACGAGCTGATCGCCGAGGGCGCGATCGGCCGAGCACGCTATGCCAATCTGGCGCTGTTCCGCCGTTCCTTCCGGCCCGGCTCGGGCGGTTGGCGGCATACGAGCGATCGCGTCGGCTCGTGGATCCTCGAGGAACCGATCCACTACATCGATCTGCTGCTGTGGTACTTCCGCGAACGCGGCCTGCCGGTCGAAGTGTCGGCCGACGGCGTGCCCTCTGCGCTGGGCAGCGGCATGTACGATGCCTTCACCTGCACCCTGCGCTTCGCCGATGGCGCCTATGCGGTGTTCTCCCAATGCCTCGCCGGCTTCGAACATTCCTTGATGCTCGAGATCGCGGGCGATGGCGGAGCATTGCGCACCTGGTGGGCAGGCGCCATGGACCGCACGCAGACGCCGGATTTCGAGCTCAAGCTGCAGCGGGCCGGCGCATCCGAGGCCGAAGTCGTCGCGGTCGAGAAATCCGGTGAGGTGTTCGAGCTGGAGGAGCAGCTCCGGCGTCTGGTCGCGGACGTGCCGCGACGCACGCCGCTCGTTTCAGCGCGCGATGCGTTGCCGAGCCTGAGGATCTGCCTCGAGATCGAGCGCGCGCTTTCCGAACGCCGCGCGATCACCCTGGCCTGGACGTAACCCGCCCGGCGACTTCTACTTTCGCCGGCGGAATCAGGCTAGCATCCGCCAACGACAGGCCGTCGCGACGGAGGACAGCATGCCCGTACGGGTGATCGGGATGATCGGCGTTACGCCGCCCAGCGGCGAGGCGACGGTTCACGTCATCAAGGGCGGCATCTCGACCGCCTATCTGCAGGCCTTCGCCCAAGCCCACGACACGGCGGACTTCGACCTGGCGCTGGTCGGCTACACCGCCTCCTCGGCCGAGGGCTTCCTCGTGGCCCAGCATGCCGCCCAGCACACCGAGCGGCTGGGCTTCCTGATCGCACATCGGCCGGGCTTCGTCGCCCCGACCCTGGCGGCGCGCAAGATCGCGACCTTTGACCACCTCACCGAGGGGCGGATCGCGCTGCACATCATTTCCGGCGCGAGCGACGCCGAGCAGGAGGGCGACGGCGACTTCGCGCCCAAGGAGGAGCGCTATCGCCGCGCCGCCGAATATATCGAGCTCATGAAGCTCGCCTGGACCAACCCACGCCGGTTCGATTTCGACGGCGCCTTCTACCGGGTGCGCGGCGCGCGATCCGACGTGCAGCCTCTGCAGAAGCCCCATCCGCCGCTGTTCTTCGGCGGGTCGTCCGAGGGCGCGCTGGCGATGGGCGCCAAGCACTGCGACGTCTTTGCGATGTTCGGCGAGCCGCTCGCCGCCACTGCCCAGCGCATCGCCGAATTCCGCGCGCGGGCCGCTCTGTACGGCAGGTCGCCCAGCTTCAACATGTCGTTCCGACCCATTCTCGGCGCGACCGAGGGCGAAGCGTGGGATCGGGCACGGCGGATCCTCGCCACCATCCAGCGGCCGGGCGATCCGACCGGCCTCGGCAACAACAAGGCGCCGCTCGACCACTCGGCCCGGCGCCTGCTGGATTTCGCTGCCCAGGGCGAGACCCACGACGAGCGCCTGTGGATGCCCATCGCCGAGGCAACCGGCGCGGTCGGCAACACCTCGTGCCTCGTCGGCACCGCCGAGCAGGTCGCGGCAGCCCTGCTGGAATACTACAAGCTCGGGGTCCACTCGTTCCTGATCCGCGGCTTCGATCCGTTCGAGGACACCGTCGAGTTCGGGCACGAGCTAATCCCCCGCCTGCGGGCGGGCGCCACCGAGCTGGATCGCGCTAAGGCCGCCTGACCAGCGGACGGCTGGCGCCGGGTCTCATTTCCCTGTTCTTGCTCGAAGACTTCCCTGTTCCTCCACAAATAATTCCCTGTTCCGTGATGGCTGAAATCAGGGTCGGAGCCAGGACAAGCGAGCATTTCCGGGGTTTCAGCGCTGTGGTATCGAAACGACCACGCGAAATTCCCTGTTATTTTCCTGTTATACCAACCGCCTCAAGTATTGA
>PLYQ01000292.1 GCA_003153415.1 Rhodospirillales bacterium
GCGGGTCTGCACCTGCATGTCCTTGTAGGCTTTCGGATTCATATAGCTCGAGTGCGGATCGAGCGCCGCCAGCATGCCGTTGATGGCATTTTCCATCAGCAGCTTCTCGTCGACCGGCTCGACATAGTCGCGGCGGATACGCTCGAGCACGTCGCCGAACAGATTCAGCTGCTGATAGAGCTCGCTCTTGTCCCCGCCGGCGGCCTTGGGATCGGTCTTGTCCTGGGCCGACACGGAACCGACGAGTGGCGCGGCAAGGAACGCCAGGATCGCGGCGGTGGAAACGAGACGCAGACGGGTCATTGGATTGCCTTTACGGAACGTCGGAGGGGCGAAATTCGGGCCCTGCGACTCGAGGGTTTCGGGCTCGGGGCGGAGGATACAGGGCGGTCTTTGGCGGGATCAAGGCGACGTCGGCTCACGGGGCTTCACTTCTCATGCCGAGGCCGCCGCCGCAGGGTGCGGCACGGCCAGAATGGCCGGGCGGGAAACCTCCGACAGCAGTGAATGGCCGGTCATTTCCATGGGCTGCGGCACGCCCATCAGGGCGAGCAGCGTGGGCGCCACGTCGGCCAGCTTGCCGTCGACCAGCGAATGGACCTTAGCGGGGCCGTTGAAAAGCAGCGCCGGCACGCGATTTAACGTGTGCTGGGTGTGCTTCTGGCCGGTCTTTTCGTCGAACATCTGCTCGGCATTGCCATGGTCGGCCGTGACGAAAAGCACGCCGCCCGCCTTCTTGATCGCCTCCATGAGTCGGCCGAGGCAGGTGTCCACGGCCTGCACGGCCTTCACTGCGGCTGCGAGATCGCCCGAGTGACCCACCATGTCGGTGTTGGCGTAGTTGACGATGATCAGGTCGAACTTGCCCGAGCCGATCGCCTCGACCAGCCGATCAGTCACTTCGGGGGCGCTCATTTCGGGCTTGAGGTCGTAGGTCTTGACCTTGGGCGAAGGGATCATGATCCGCTCCTCGCCGTCGAACACCCGCTCCTCGCCTCCGTTGAAGAAGAACGTGACGTGCGCATATTTCTCCGTCTCGGTGATGCGCAGCTGCGTGAGGCCCGCCTTCGAAATGGTCTCGCCTAACCCCATCTTGATGACTTCCGGCGCGAACAGTGTCTTTAGGAACTCGTTGAGTGCGGCGGAATACTCGACCATGCCGACGGCCGACGCGAACTTCACCAGACGCGCCCGCTTGAAGCCGTCGAACATCGGATCGAGCAGCGCCGTCAGAATCTCGCGGGCGCGATCCGATCGGTAGTTGAACATCAAGACGCCGTCTCCGTCCTTCATGCCCTGGTAGCCCTCGATCACTGTCGGATCGATGAATTCGTCGTCCTGCTTGGCGGCATAGCCCTTGTCGACGGCGGCATCCGGTGTTTTTGCGGTTTGGCCTTTGGCGTCGACCATGGCGTCGTAAGCTGCCATCACCCGTTCCCAACGCTTGTCGCGGTCCATGGCGTAGAAGCGGCCGCCCACAGTGGCGAAATGGATCGGCAGGCCGGGTTTGAGGCCCTCCATGACGTGCTGCAAGCACTCATGCGCGCTGCGGGGCGGCATGTCGCGACCGTCAAGGAAGGCATGGATCCACACTGGCACGCCGGCACCGGCGATCAGGTTGGCGAGCACGATCAGGTGTTCTTGGTGACTGTGCACGCCGCCGGGTGAGGCGAGCCCGACGAGGTGGCAGGCGCCGCCGCTCTTCTTTAAAGCGGCGATGAACGCGGTCAGCACCTTGTTCTTTGCGAGCGAGCCGTCGGCGATCGCCTTGTCGATGCGCGGCAGGTCGGGTACGGCGACGCGACCGGCGCCGAGGTTCATGTGGCCGACCTCGGAATTGCCCATCTGGCCCTTGGGCAGGCCGACGAAGGTCTCGGAGGCGTCGATCAGGGCCTGCGGGCAGGTGGCGATCAGCCGGTCATAGTTCGGCGTGCGCGCGTCGAGAATGGCGTTGTAGCGCAGGTCCGGGCGATGCCCCCAACCGTCGAGAATGCACAGAACGGCCGGGCGCGGCGGAGACGACATCAGGAGGCTTTGCCCTGCTGCGGGCGGCCGCGCTCGACCGAGTTGAACTTGTTGGGGCAGTTGAGGTCGCGCGGATCGGTGTTGGGATTCTGGTCGGGCACTTCAATGGCGCAGAATACGAATTCGCCGCGCGGCTCGCCATCGATCGAGATGTCGTAGGTGTAGGTGCCCGGCGGATCGCCCGGGATGATGCACCAGGACCGCTGCAGGATGCCGTCCTGCACGATCTCGCGCATGCGCGTGGTGGCGCGCGTCTTGTCGGGGCTCACCTCGGTCTCGGGACCAGCGATAACCTGCTCGGCCGGCTGCGAGGTGGTCAGCACCTCGGTCAACAGCACCGAGCGGTTCGGTCCGCCGATATGCATTCGCCAGCCGAAGCAGGCACGATTGAACAGAAGCGGAATGGCGTTGGTCTCGTAGTGGCGCTGCCGGCCGTCGTCGCCGGTGATCGAGACGTAAGGGATGTTGCGCACGGGCTTGACCGCCGGCTTCGCCGGCTGGGAGGTCTGGGCCGTCGACACCGCCGGGACGGCCGCCAAGGCGAAACCAACGACGGCGGCTGCCAAGCGAAGAAAGGGAAGGTCCATGGGCCCAATGTAGCCTCGGTTTTTCGTCAGAACAGAGGCAAAAACGACGCTATTCGCGCCCTTTATTCACGCTCGATGGTAGGGGTGGCCGGCCAGAAGCTGCTGCGCCCGGTAGATCTGCTCGGCCAGCATGGCCCGGGCGAGCAGGTGCGGCCAGGTCATGGCGCCGAATGAGACCACCAAAGAGGCCTTTTTCAACAGCGATTCGGCATGTCCGTCGGCGCCGCCGATCAGGAAGGCCACGTCCGACACGGAGTCATCACGCCAGCGCTCCAGGCGGCTGGCGAAGGCTTCGCTGTCGACCACCTTGCCGCGGCGATCGAGCGCCACCAGCACCGATTTGGCCGGTACGGCGGCCAGCAGCAGTTCGCCCTCGCGGCGGATCATCTCGGCAGGCCGCAACTTCCGCTTTTCTTCCAGTTCGCGCAGCGTGAGCGGCCAGCGGATGCGGCCGGCGTAGTGTTCGTAGAGATCGCGCTCGGGCCCGCGGGCAGCGCGGCCGATCGCCGCGATCACCAGTTTCACGCCGCTACTCTCACGCGGGACGAGCGGAAGGACGGGCTCGCGTGCGCGCGTCGCCGCGCCGGCGGGGCGGGCTGGCCGGTTTGGCCGCCGCGTCGGACTCGAGCGCCCACATTTTCTCGAGCGCGTAGAAGGTGCGCGATTCAGGGCGGAAGATATGGACGACCACGTCGCCGCCATCGACCAGCACCCAGTCACCGACCTGCTTGCCTTCGATCGGAATATAGCCGTGGCCGGCTTGTTTCAGGCGGTCGGCGAGATGGTCGGCAATGGCTGCTACCTGGCGCGTCGAGCGGCCCGACGCGATCACCATGTAGTCGGCGAAGCTCGACTTGCCCTTGAGGTTGATGACGACGATGTCCTCGGCCTTGTCGTCCTCGAGCGAGTGGCGCACCAGCGTGAGCTGAGCGTCGGTGGCCTTGCTGCGATCTGCAAGCTGGCGAAGTTGTTGGTCGGGGATGGCGCTTCCTTTCGGTTTAGGTCGTCTGACACGTACGGCCCGGATGGCCGTGGCGGAGTGGCTGTCGAGGCGGCTCGGGATAAAGCACCAGGCTGGCGGTTCGCAAGTTGCCAACCCGCGCGCCTGTTCGGCTGTAACCCTGTAACGTGCGAAGGCACGCGGGGCTGTCGAGAGCAGCGCCGGATAGCTCCAGCCAGGCCGCGCGAAGGCCGCGATCGGGATGGTGCTGAACAGCTCGCGCCAGCCTTGCCAACGCACCAGCTGGGGCAGGATGTCGGCCCCCATCAGCCACACGAACTTGGCATGGGGATAGCGGCGCCGCAGCGCCCGCACGGTGTCGAGCGTATAGCGGGTGCCGAGCAGCAGTTCCGGCGCGTCGACCCTGATGCGCGGATGGTGGGCGATCATGCGGGCGCGGGCGACGCGAGTGGCTAGCGGCTCCATGCCGTCGTCGCTCTTCAACGGGTTCTGCGGCGAGACCAGCCACCACACCTCGTCGAGCCCAAGTCTCTTCAGCGCCTCGACGCTGACGTGGCGATGGCCCTCATGGGCGGGGTTGAACGAGCCGCCCAGCAGGCCGATGCGGCGCACGGTGTCGCGCGGTACGCCCGGCATCGGGTGATTGGCGAAAGTCACGCCAGTGTGCTCATGGGCGCAGCGTGCCTTTGCCGCGCACGATGTTCTTGTAGGTCGTGAGTTCGACCAGCCCGACCGGCCCGCGCGCATGCATGCGGTTGGTCGAGATGCCGATTTCCGCGCCCAGGCCGAATTCGCCGCCGTCGGCGAACTGGGTACTGGCATTATGCATGACGATGGCGCTGTCGACCTCGTCGAGGAAACGCGTCGCCGTGGCATCATTGTCGGTGACGATCGATTCGGTGTGCTGGCTGCCGTAGGTCGCGATGTGGCGGATCGCGCCATCGACGCCATCGACGGCAGCGACCGAGATGATCGGCTCGAGATACTCGGTGCGCCAGTCCTGCTCGGTGGCGGGACGGGCCTTGGCGTCGCGCTTCTGGATCTCGCTATCGCCGCGCACCTCGCAGCCGAGTTCGTGCAGTTTTGCCAGCACCGGCATCAGGTGCGTGTCGAGGGCGGCGCGGTCGATCAGCAGGGTCTCTGCGGCACCGCAGACGCTCACCCTTCTCATCTTGGCGTTGGCCACGAGATCGCGCGCCATGGCGATGTCGGCATCTCGGTCGACGTAGACGTGGCAGATGCCTTCGTAGTGGCGCAGCACCGGCACGCGGCTCTCGGCCGTCACGCGGTCGATCAGCGAGCGTCCGCCGCGCGGTACGATGAGGTCGAGCCAGTCCATCGCCTTCAGGAGTTCGCCGACGGCAGCGCGGTCGGTGGTTGGCACGAGCTGCACGCAATCCTCCGGCAGACCGGCTGTCTTGAGCGCGCGACGCAGCAGCTCGACGATGCAACGCGAGGAATGGAAACTGTCGGAACCGCCGCGCAGGGCCACGACATTGCCAGATTTGAGGCAAAGAGCGCCGGCGTCGGCCGTCACGTTGGGTCGCGCCTCGTAGATCACGCCGATGATGCCGATCGGCACGCGCACCCGGCTGATCAAAAGACCGTTCGGCCGCTGCCATTCCTCGATCTTGGCGCCCACCGGATCGGGCAGGGCGGCGATGTCGTCCAGGCCCTTGGCCATGGCCTCGATACGCGCCTCATCCAGCAGCAGCCGGTCCTGAAGCGCCGCACTCATGCCTGTGGTCTTTGCAGCCGCGATGTCCTTGGCATTGGCGGCGAGGATCGCCGGCGTCTCGGCCCGGATCAGGCGCGCGGCATCGACCAGGGCGCGGTTCTTGGCCGCGGTCGTGGCGTTGCGAAGGGCCACGGCGGCGCTCTTGGCGCGCGCGCCCAGCGCTGCGACAACGGCGGCGGTGTCCTCGGCAGGCTTGGTCAAGGCGTTCATCGTCGGTTCCAGTATATCCCCGATCGCTCACTCGACCACGAGGTCGTCGCGGTGGACGATCTCGTCCCGGCCGCGAAAACCCAGCAGGCGCTCGATCTCGGCGCTCTTGTGGCCGGCGATGCGGCGGGCATCCTCGGCGGCATAGGCGACCAGCCCGCGCGCCAGCAGGCGGCCAGTTCGATCCTTTACCTCGACCACGTCGCCGCGCTTGAATTCGCCGTCAATCGCCGTGACGCCGGCGGGCAGCAGGCTCTTGCCGGCCGATAGCGCCTTCACCGCGCCGTCATCGACGATGAGCGCGCCGGCCGATTTCAGCGAGCCCTTGATCCACTTCTTGCGCGCCGAGAGCGGCGAGGCCTCGGGCAGGAACCAGCTGCAGCGCGCCCCGCCGTCGACCAGGCTGCCGAGGGCACCGACTGCGCGGCCGTCGGCGATCGCCATGCGACAGCCTGCGGCCATGGCGATGCGGCCGGCCATCAGCTTGGTCACCATGCCGCCGTTGGACAGGTCCGATGCCGCTCGTCCGCCCATCGCCTCGATCTCCGGCGTGATCTCGCGGATCTCGGGAATGTGCTTGGCCGAGGTGTCGCTGCGCGGATCGCCGGTATAGAGCCCGTCGATGTCCGACAGCAGCACCAGCGTGTCGGCCGAAATCATCTCGGCGACACGCGCACCCAAGCGATCGTTGTCGCCGAAGCGGATCTCGTCGGTCGCCACCGTGTCGTTCTCGTTAATCACGGGTACGGCCTTGAGGCCCAGCAGGGTGGCCATGGTCTGACGCGCGTTGAGATAGCGGCGACGCTCCTCGGAATCGTCAAGGGTGAGCAGGACCTGCGCCACGGTGATGCCGTGCCGGGCGAGCGCCTCCTGATAGGCGTGCGCGAGTTGGATCTGTCCGGTGGCGGCGGCGGCCTGGCTTTCCTCGAGCCGCAGCGGACCTGATGCAAGCTTGAGATGCGTGCGGCCCAGCCGAATGGCACCGGACGACACCAGTACGATCTCGCAGCCCTTCTTGTGCAGGCGCGCCACGTCGCGCGACAGCGCCTCCAGCCAGTCGCGCCGGACTTCGCCGCGGCCTTCATCGACCAGAATCGAGGAGCCGATCTTGACGACCAGCCTCTTGGAGCTGGCCAGCGGAGTCATGCCGCTTCCCTACCTCTGGAGCCGCCGGCCTCGCGCTGCCTGTCGACGAGCTTCATCAGCTCATGGAGCAGGGGCTGGACGCCCTGACCCGAGACGCCGGAGATCAGATGCACGGTCTTGCGGCTCACCTTGGCCAGCTTGGCGCGCTTGGCCTCGATATCCTCTTTGGTCATGGCGTCGGTCTTGTTGAGCGCCACGATCTCCTTCTTTCGCACCAGATTGCCGCCATAGGCCTTGAGCTCGGCACGTACCGTGCGATAGGCATCGGCGACGTCGTCCTGCGTGCCGTCGACCAGGTGCAGGAGTGCGCGGCAGCGCTCGACATGGCCNNAGGAAGCGGGTGCCAAGGCCTGCGCCCTCGTTCGCACCCTCGATCAGGCCGGGAATGTCGGCCATCACGAATTCGCGGTCGCCGATTCGCACGACGCCGAGACCGGGATGGAGCGTGGTGAAGGGATAGTCGGCGATCTTGGGCCGCGCGTTGGAGGTGGCGGCGAGGAACGTCGACTTGCCGGCATTGGGCAGGCCGAGAAGGCCAATGTCGGCGATCAGCTTCAGGCGCAGCCAAACGGCGCGCTCCTCGCCTGGCCAGCCCTTGTCGGCACGGCGCGGCGCGCGGTTGGTCGAACTTTTGTAGTGGAGGTTGCCGTAGCCGCCGTCGCCGCCCTTGGCGAGCACGACGGCTTGGCCGATCTCGGTAAGGTCGACCAGCAGGGTCTCGTTGTCCTCGTCGTAGATCTGCGTGCCGCGTGGCACGCGCAGTACGACGTCCTTGCCGGAGCCGCCGGTCCGCTGGCTGCCCATGCCGTGATGGCCGGTCTCGCCCTTGAAGTGCTGGGAGTAGCGGTAGTCGATCAGCGTATTGAGCCCGTCGACGCATTCGACGATCACGTCACCGCCGCGTCCGCCGTCGCCGCCGTCAGGGCCGCCGAACTCGATGAACTTCTCGCGGCGAAAGCTTGCCGATCCCGCGCCGCCGTTGCCGGAGCGGATGTAGATCTTGGCCTGGTCGAGGAACTTCATGGGATCGTTGGGGTTGGGTCCAAAAACGAAAAGGGGGAACGGATGACCGCTCCCCCTTCGAAACTCGGATTGGGTGGAACGGCTACTCGGCGGCCAGCGCCGGCTTCGGGAGCACGTTCACCTCGACCTTGCCGCCGCTGCGGGTGCGGAACGAGACCACGCCGTCGGCAGTCGCGAACAGCGTATGGTCGCGGCCGATCCCGACGTTCTCGCCGGCGTCCATCTTGGTGCCGCGCTGGCGGACCAGGATGTTGCCCGAGAGGACAGCTTGGCCGCCGAAACGCTTGACGCCCAGGCGCCTGCCGTCGGAATCGCGGCCGTTGCGCGAAGAGCCGCCTGCTTTCTTGTGTGCCATCGTACTGCTCCGGTCGCGTCGTTAGGCGACGATCTGTTCGATCTTGACCACCGTCAGGTCCTGACGATGACCGTTCTTGCGCCGCGAATTCTGGCGGCGGCGCTTCTTGAAGACGATCAGGTGCGGGCCGCGGGCTTGCTTGACGATCGAGGCGACGACCTTGGCGCCGACAACCGTCGGCGCGCCGACCTTGTCGCCGACCATCAGCACGTCGGTAAACTCGATCTTGGCGCCGGCCTCGCCCGCCAGGTGCTCGACCGTGAGCGTGTCGTCGGCGGCGACCGTGTATTGTTTCCCACCCGTGCGGATTACAGCGATCATGAGGACACCTGACTGAAGCCCGCCGGCCCGGCCAAACCCACCATCCCTAGAGGAACGGACTGGATTTAGCCCCAAAATGCCGGAAAGCACGAAAGAACGCGGCGGGCCTGACCGACCCCCCGGAAGAGGGCGGAATATACGCAGGGCGCCTTCCAAGTCAACGCCGGAAAAGCCCCGGATTTCGGCCTAAATGGGGATTTCGTGGGCTATACCTGATCCCATGCCCCCAGCGCCGGTCTAGAACCCCATGTCTCCTGCCGAAACCTCTGCTCCTCCTCGTCCCGCGCGCTGGGGCCTGGCGGCGAAACTGTTCGCGATCCTTACACTGCTCGGTGCGGTCGCAGTGCTGGTCACGGGCGGGCTGGGCTATGTCCGCGCCCGCGACGCGCTGGAAGAGACCATCTACAACCAGCTGACGGCGGCGCGGCAGACCAAGGCGCGCCAGGTTGAGACCTACTTCCGAACCGTCCGCAACGATCTGCGCTTGATGGCGACCTCGAAAATGGTGGTCGACGCCATGCGAGGTTTCCATACGGCGTTTGACGAGCTCGAGCAGAAGCACCTTCCGGACGGGATGCGTCAGAAGGTCGACGACTGGTACGCCGAGAATTTTCTGCCGAACGTTCGTCGCCTGCTCGGCAAGGATGCGGCCGTCGCAGACTATCTGCCGGTGGGGGGCGCCGCTGCCTACCTGCAGTACTACTACATCGTCGCCAATCCGCATCCCATGCTGCGCCGCAGTCTGCTCGACGATGCCGGCGACGGCAGTGCCTACAGCGCTCTCCATGCCATCTATCATCCGCTGCTGCGCAACGCCGCGTCCACGGTCGGCTTCTTCGACTTCATGCTGGCCGATACCAAGTCCGGGCGGTTGGTTTATGGCATGGCCAAGGAAGTCGATTTCGCCACGTCGCTGCGGGTCGGCCCCTACCGGCACACCAATCTTGCCGCCGCCGTCGCCCACTGCGCCGGGGCTCCCGAGCGCTCTGCCACCTGCCTGGAGGATTTCGCGCCCTATTTGCCCTCGGATGGCCAGCCGACCGCTTTCATGGCCGCACCGGTGATCGATCAGGGGATCGTGATCGGCGTGCTGATCGCGCAATTGTCGATCGAGGAGATCGATCGGGTGGTGACCGGCGGCCGGCGCTGGCGCCAGGAAGGATTCGGCGCCACTGGTGAGACTTATCTAATCGGGCCCGACTCGCTGGTGCGTTCGGGCGCGCGCCTGTTTTTCGAAGACCGCGACGCGTTTTTCGCCGAGCTTAAGGCCAACGGCGACCCACCGGAGGAGACCGACGCCATCCGCCGCTACGGCACGCCGGTAATGCATCAGAAGATCGACACCGTTGCTACCCGGGCCGCTCTCGCCGGCCTTGAGGGTACCGGCCATGTGATTGGCGCCCGCGGCAGGCCGACCCTGGCCTCGTGGGGGCCGCTCGCCATTCCGGGAGTGAAATGGGTGCTCGTCGCCAAGATCGAGACGAGGGAGGCTTTCGCGCCAATCTACCAGCTGGAGCGTGACCTTTTGATCGTCGGTGGGCTGGCATTTCTGGTGGTGCTCGTGACCGGCGCCTGGCTGTCGCGCTCACTGCTCGGCCCATTGCGCGAACTCACCGCCGGGGTGAAGCGTTTTGCAGCGGGCGACTATGGCGCCAAGGTGCCCGCCCGCTCGCGCGACGAGATCGGCGAGCTATGTCTGGCCTTCAACGGCATGGTCGACGAACTGCATACGAAGAACGTCGTCATCGAGAACAAGAACCGCGAGAACGAGGAGCTATTGCTCAACGTCCTGCCGGCGCCGATCGCCAACCGCCTGCGCGGCGGCGAGCAGCGGATTGCCGACGGTTTCGCCGAGGTCACGGTAGCCTTCGCCGACCTGGTGGGATTCACAGCGTTGACGTCGGAGATGCCGCCGCAGGAGGTCGTGACCCTGCTCAACGGCCTGTTCACCCGCTTCGACATCGCCGCCCAGGACCTTGGGATCGAGAAGATCAAGACGGTGGGCGATGCCTACATGGCTGTCTGCGGTATGCCAGAGCCGGTCGACAATCACGCCGAGCGCATGGTGCGCATGGCGATCCGCATGGTCCACATCACCCGCGAGCACGCGCTCGAGAACCACGTCGTGATGAAGCTGCGCGTCGGCATCAACAGCGGTCCCGTGGTGGCCGGCGTTATCGGCCGGAGCAAGTACATCTACGATCTGTGGGGCGACACCGTGAACCTTGCCAGCCGCATGGAATCGGGCGGCATTCCCGACTCCATCCAGGTGACACGCCCGGTTTACGAGAAGCTCAAGGACGAGTTCGCCTTCGAGCCGCGGGGTCTGATCGAAGTCAAGGGCAAGGGCAGCGTCGAGGCCTGGCTACTGAGGCTGTAGGCAGGCCTCCAATGACTGGCGACACAGACACCAAGACCTCGCGGCGATCGATCCCGTTCAGCATTAGCATCCTGACGCTGATGGCGCTGATCGTGGTGCCGCTGGCCTCGGCGCTGCTCTGGCTGGGCTGGCGCGCCGTCGACACGCTCGAGCAGCGCAGCGTGGCCCAGCGCATGGCGACACTCGACACTGCCGTGTCCGGTTTTCTGGTCAACGGCCTGCGCGTCGTTGTCTCGGCCGGCCTGACGCTCGCGGAGGCGCCGAGCTTTGCCACGTCGGCCGGCTCGGCGGCCGACGAGGAGCGCGGCCGCCAGCTCGTTGCCCTGCTCTTGCGGCACCCGGCCCTGGCGGCGGCCTTCGTGGGTTATGGCGACGGCCACTTTGTGTTTGCCGGCCGCATGTCGGATTTCTCGGCGAGCCAACGCGCGGAATACGGCGCCCCCGAAGGCGATGCTATGATTGTTCGCATCATCGATGGCGAAGGTCCGGCTCGACGCGAGACCTGGTGGTTCCCGGCCGCCGACGGCACGCGTAGCGCGGTCAAGACACGGCACTTCGACTACGATCCGCGAGTCCGTCCATGGTACGTCGAGGCCACGAAGAAGCGCGAGCCGGCGCTGACCGAGCCCTACCTTTTTGCCCAGTCGAACGCACCGGGCATTTCCGCCGGCGTGCCGATGCGCGATGGTGCGGTGATCGGCCTCGATTTTACCCTGGATCTGCTGTCGCGCTTGCTCGGGTCCTACAAGGTCACACCCAACTCGATCATCATGGTGGCGACCGACACCAGCGACGTCTTCATCGAATCGGAGCCGTGCACTGCTTCCGCCGGCGATTGCCTGCCGGCCGACTCCGAGGTGCGCGCTGCTCTCCGTCGAGTCATCCTGGAGGCACGCCCCGACCATCTGCATATTGAACGTGAAGCCGAAGTCGCTGGTCGGGCCTATAAGCTGATCGTCCGCCCCATGCCCTCGACGCTCGGCAAGATCTTCTTCGTCGCCGCGGCCGTGCCGATCTCCGAACTCTCCGCCGCTTCGCGCGCCCTGCTGGAACGTGCCGCGGAGGCGGCGGCGATCACGGTTGGTCTGGCGATCGTCGCGGTGCTGGTGGTCTCGTTGCTGCTGTCGCGGTCGATCCGGCGTATTGCCGCCAAGACCGAGCGTATCCGCAATCTCGATTTTTCCGACCGGGTGCCGGTGGTGAGTCGCATCACCGAGATCCTGCGCCTATCCGAATCGATCGAACGAATGCGCGAGGGCCTGGAGATATTCGGGCGCTACGTGTCGAAGGATTTGGTCACGCAGATCATGCGCTCGCCGCAGAGTACCGGCGTCGGCGGCACCCGGCGCGTGCTCACCGTGATGTTCACCGACATCGAGGGCTTCTCGCGCATCAGCGAGAGCATCGAGCCGGAGCTGCTGACCAGCCGGTTGTCGCGATACTTCGAAGCGCTGGGCCAAGCGATCTCAGCCAACCGCGGCATGATCGACAAATACATCGGCGATAGCGTCATGGCATTCTGGAACGCGCCGGAGCTCGACCCCGATCATGTCGCCAATGCCTGCCGCGCCGCCCTGCAGGCTGCGACCGCGAGCCGCTGGCTCGCCGACAAGTGGCGCAAGCTCGGCCGGCCGGTCTTCCGCACCCGAATCGGCCTTCATACGGGTCCGGCAGTGGTCGGCAACGTCGGCGCGCGCGAACGCATCAACTACACGCTGGTTGGCGCCGTGGCCAACCAGGCATCACGTCTGGAAGGGCTCAACAAGGTCTACGGCACGGAAATCCTGGCGAGCGGCGAGGTCATGACAGCGTCGGGTGACGGTTTCATCTGGCGTCACATCGACCGCATCGTGGCGGCAGGTACCACAGAGATGCACGATCTCTACGAGCTGATCGGCAAGATCGAGCACGCTCACGACCATGCGGCTTTCCTCGACCAATGGCGGGCGGGCCACGCCGCCTATGCTGAGGGCCGCTTCGACGCGGCCGTGGCCTGCTTCCGCAGCGCAGCCGCGATCCGGCCGGACGACGGGCCCTGCCAGACCTTCATCGAGCGGTGCGGCGACCTGAGCCGCAGCGGCCGGCCCGACGGTTGGGATGGCGTCTGGCATTTCGACAGGAAATAACAAGCTATTTCAATGCTCTAACCTAGAGCGGAACGCTGGCGGAGAGGGTGGCCGCTTTCACAGCCTCCGGTAGCGTTCGATATGGCCCGATAAAGCCCGTTTCATGATCAAAAAAAGCTTATATTTCAGTTAGTTATGGCCTTTCCGCGCGTTCGGTACGGGCCGATAATGCCCCTTGCGTCCCCACACAGCTCAACCGGGGGTCGTAACGGGAGTTATCGATGGGTCTCACCGTCAGGCAAGTAAACACGATTACCGAGTCGGGCCGCCATCGCGACAGCGAAGTCAAAGGCCTCTATCTGCAAGTCACTCCAAAGGGCGTTCGCTCATGGGTGTTGAGGTACGCGCGAGGCGGACGCGAGCGCATGATGGGCCTTGGACCCGTCGGCACGTTCAATCTCGCCGAGGCGCGCGCTCGCGCTCGGCAGGCCCGCCAGCTGCTGCATGACGGCAAGGACCCTCTCGCGGTACGTGATGCCCAGCGCCGAGAGCAAGAGCTTCAGGCCGCTAAGTCCATGACCTTCGGGGATGCGACCGAGCAGTATTTCAAGTTGCACCAGAGCAAATGGCGCAATGCGAAGCATCGGGCGCAGTTCCTTTCTTCTCTAAAGGAATACGCGTACAGCACGCTCGAAAAACTGTTCGTCGCGGACATCGACACCAGCCTCGTGCTCAAGGTCATCAAGCCGATCTGGTACGAGAAGACTGAAACGGCGAACCGCGTGCGCAGCCGCATCGAAAGTGTTCTGGAATGGGCGACCGTTTGCGGCTACCGCACCGGCGATAATCCTGCGCGCTGGCAGGGACACTTACGCTCCGCCCTGCCCGCCCGCGGCCAGATTACGAAGGTCCAACATCACAAGGCCCTGCCCTTCGTCGATGTGCCGGCGTTCATGACCGAACTCGCAAAGCGCGAGGGCGTAGGCTCGGAAGCGCTGAAATTCACTATCTTGACCGCCGCCCGCACCGGCGAGGTGATCGGTGCACGCTGGTCCGAGATCGACCTCGACGCCAAACTCTGGACGATCCCGGGCGAGCGCATGAAGACAGGTCGCGAGCATCGCGTGCCGCTGTCCGATCAGGCGGTGGCGATCCTCGACAAGCTACCGCGCGAGGGCGATTTCGCTTTCCCCGGCATGCGCAAGGACACTTCGATTTCAAACATGGCGATGGCAGTGGTATTGAAGCGCATGAACTGCGACTCCACTGTCCACGGCTTCCGCAGCACCTTCAAGGATTGGACCTCCGAGCGCACCAACTACCCGCGTGACGTGACCGAGATGGCGCTGGCCCACGCCATCGGCAACAAGGTCGAGGCTGCATACCGGCGTGGCGACCTGTTCGTGAAGCGCACTCGCCTGATGGCCGAGTGGGCGCGCTACTGCACGACGCCCAAGCGTGACGCGACGGTGACGGAGATGAGGACTGCGCATGCTAATTGAACCGCGCTGCTCAATCCGAAACTGCAAGCATAATGTCGGTGCTTACAGTCCGAATGGCCATGAAATTGGCCAAGTGCCGGCATGCGATGCGTTTCCGAAGGGCATCCCTGACGAGATCGCCTACGGCGACAACCTGCACCTGAAGCCTTATCCGGGCGATCATGGAATCCAGTTTGAAGAGGCAGGCCCGGGCGAGGAGGTGTAGTGGCCAAGAGATACACCTTGCAGGAGGCATACGCCAAGTTTGGCGATGTAAGCCTGTCCGAGGCGATCAAGCTGATGAGTAGGCCCTCGCGCCCCGGCGCACCATTGAAGTGGACTGGACGCAAATTGGAGGACGTGCTTCTGGGCGTCGAGGCCCTTAAGGCGACCGGTCTCGGTATCACGGCAGCGCGCCGCGCGTATGCCCGGTACTCGGGGCGCACGCCCAAGCACGTTGAGAAGCGCTACGCCGAGGCAAAGCTCAAATGTTCGTGGTTGATGTACCTGCTCCGCGACGATCCGAAGTACGTCAACGAGCACGTGATCCCTGAGTACCTCAAAGAGTTCCCCGCCTTTCGTAAGTTCTTGAAGAGGCTGCCCTCCCTCGTCGGTTCCTGAAAGATCGGTGCCCCCCGAAACCCCGCAATTCGACGGCTTATTCGGGGGGCAGGCAAGACGTTATGAACCTCGGGCGCCCCGACGATTCCATCGGGACGCTAACGGAGGATCGTATGTCAAATTTGCGCCTGCAGAAGATGTACCGGCGTGCCGAGGTGACCGAAGTCGTCGGCCTGCGGAAGACGCAGCTCGCCGCCCTGATCAAGGTCGGTGACTTCCCGAAGCCCGTCCGGCTCACGCCCCATGGCAGGGCCGTCGCCTGGCTCGAAAACGATCTCGCCGCGTGGCAGGCGAAGCGCGTCGCCGAGCGCGATGCCGGGGCCTGAGTCATGCCGGGCGTCACGAACATAGAAGGCGTGAAAGACCACCTGCAGTTCTTCACGGAGTGGCTGCGCGCGCTCGAGGTCATGCCCAAGCCGCCTCATGACGATTTTCCGAACGAGGAATTTGAGGACTGGCTGTTAGGCCTCGCCGAAAATCCGCCGGGATTGTAGCATGAACGAAAAGCTGCAAGCCGCGCTCGCCTACGCCGAAAAAGGTTGGGCGGTCTTTCCGGCCGACTCGTCTGGCAAAAAAAAGTCACACAAGTCCGCCGAGTTCAGCAACGGGCAACGATGGGGAGCGACCAACAACGCGGAGGAAATTCGTCGTAATTTTCGGAAGTGGCCCGACGCGAATATAGGCATTCCCACGGGAAAGGTGGCGGGATTCTTTGTGGTCGAGGCCGACACGGTCGAAGGCCACGGTGTCGATGGCATCGCGGCGCTACGGGCGCTGGAGGCCGAGCATGGCGCACTGCCGACGACGCGCGCAGCGGAGAGCCCAAGCGGCTCGCTGCATTTTTATTTTCGGTGGCCAACCGACGACACGCTGGTCCGCAACTCGGAATCCCTCCTGGCAGAGGGCATCGACGTGCGCGGCGAAGGCGGCATGGTGATCGCTCCGCCATCAGTACGCCCCGGCAAGGGAGGATATGTATGGATCAATGAGGGTCCAATCGCCGAGGCGCCGCAATGGGTGTTGGACCTCGTCATCGCTGAAGTGAAGCCACGCGGTCCGACAAAGTTGAACGGTCATGCCGTCGAGCTGAAAGAGTTGGACCGCACAATCAACGGCGAAAGGCAGCCACTTACCCGACCACAAAATCGTAGGCTAAACGCCGCCGCTTTGAAGAATCTTCCGGCGTGGGTGCCGGCGTTGTTCGGCGATGCCGCCGTGCTCAAGTCGGGCGGCGTCTATCGCGTCTCATCCAAAGCGCTCGGGCGCGACCTCGAGGAAGACCTCGGCATATCGCCAAAGGGCATCAAGGACTTTGGCGTCGCCGATCAAGGTGACCCTCGCGAGGGCCGGCGTACGCCCATCGATCTCGTGATGGTGTACGGCAAGATGGCTGATGCGGAGGCCGCCAAGTGGCTGGCCGGGAAGATCGGGCACGCCGAGGGCGTGTCGGTGGATGACCTTTACGCCCACATGGCGACGCACCTCTACTACTTCGTACCAACCGGCGAGTTGTGGCCTGCGGCAAGTGTTAATGCCTGCCTGCCATCGGTTGCGCTTGTCAACGCGGATGGATCACCCCAGCTCGGAGAGCCCGACAAGAACGGCAAGGCCAAGCAGAAACACATGCCGGCGAGCGCGTGGCTCGACCGCAACCGACGCGTGGAGCAGATGACATGGGCGCCCGGGCATTCGCTGGAAATTCCCGACCGCCTGATCGCGAACGGCGGGTGGATCGAGCGGGCCGGCGTTATGTGCCTCAACCTGTACCGCCCGCCGACGATCCAGCACGGCGACGCTTCCCAGGCGGGACCTTGGATCGACCACGTACGCAAGGTGTACCCGAACGATGTAGATCACTTGATCAAGTGGTGTGCTCATCGGAAGCAGCATCCGGAGGACAAGATCAACCACGCGCTGGTGATCGGCGGCGAACCGGGGATCGGCAAGGATACGCTCCTCGAACCGGTGAAACAGGCGGTCGGCCCGTGGAACTTCGCCGAGATATCGCCGCAGGACCTGCTCGCCCCGTTCACTGGCTACGACAAGTCGGTCATCTTGCGCATCAGCGAGGCGCGCGACCTCGGAGACCTCAATCGCTACCAGTTCTACGAGCGCTTGAAGATCTACGCAGCCGCCCCGCCCGATGTGCTGAGGTGCAACGAGAAGTACCTGCGCGAGCACTACGTGCTCAACTGCTGCGGCGTCATCATTACCACGAACTACAAAACCGACGGCATCTACTTGCCGGCCAACGACCGCCGTCATTACGTGGCGTGGAGTGATTTAGTTAAGGAAGACTTCGACGAGGGCTATTGGAACGCACTGTGGAGTTGGTATCAGTCCGGCGGCTACGGTCACGTCGCGGCGTATCTCGCTACACTCGACCTGAGCGATTTCGATCCCAAGGCACCGCCGCCGAAGACAGAGGCGTTTTGGGCCATCGTCGATGTCAACCGTCCACCCGAAGACTCGGAACTCGCAGACATCATCGATGCGCTCGGAAATCCGACTGCGATAACGCTTTCGGACCTCATGGGCTACGCGGAGGGCCAGTTCTTGGATTGGCTCATGGACCGCAAGAACAGTCGCCAAATCTCCCGTCGGCTGGAGCAGTGCGGATACATGCCGGTGCGCTCAACCACGAAGGACGGGCAGCACGTCATCCGGGGTCGCCGGCAAACGATCTACGCGCGGGCAACGCTTTCGGTCAACGAGCAGCATGTGGCTGCGGCGGCGCTTGTCGCGGCGGCGCACAGGGGCTGGAAGGTGCCGCCACCCCCCAAGTTCACTGCCGCTGGCGATCCGCAATGAGGGGCAGGACGTGCGTACCGAGCGTGAGGCGGGGCAGGTGCCTGAGGCCCGTGGCGAGCGCGAGCCTGGGGCAAGTACGTGCCAGGGTGGGCGTTGTGACAGGGGGCGTCGCGGGGGCGTCAATCGATGAGATCGATGAAATCGATGATCCCCTATTCTCACCCTCACCTGCCTCTTTAACGTGATTGTAGTTCTAAATCTGCAATCCAGATGAAAGGGGCGTAGGGACGAGAATGGGGGATCATCGATTTCATCGATTTCATCGATTTGGGCAGCAGCAGCACGCTGATCGAGCGGGGACGCCGCCCCTTCATTGCCGCTGGTACTTTTAGGCCCCTTCGCGCCTGTCAGCGGTTTTGGCGGCTCCTTCAACCGCTTTCCAGACAGCGATAGCCTTGATTTTATTGACGTTTGCATTGGAACGTCGGGACGACCGCCGCGACGACCCCCGAAATTTTACTCGNNAGCGACGCCCCTTTGCAGGTTGCACTCGAATGAGCAAACGCGGCCCCCAATGCACAGTGTGTGCGCATCGCGAACGCGCGTCGCTCGACCTTGCTTTGGCGCGGGGCGTCGGCGTGACCGCCCTGTCACGTCGCTACAGCCTTGGCGTTGACGCCTTGTACCGACATTCGAAAAACCACTTACCGCCGCAACTTCGTGCGCAATTGCTAGCAGGCCCGAGCATCGCAGGGCTGGACCTCGACAAGCTACGCGACACCGAATCTCAATCGCTACTCGCCAACATCATCGCACTTCGCAATCGCCTGTTCGCCTCGCTCGACGCTGCAGAGGAGAACGGCGACGGCACTATGCTCGCCCGCGTCGCTGGTCAGCTGCATCGAAATCTCGAGTTAACCGGCAGGCTTCTTGGGAATCTCAACTCCGGCACCTCGATCACCAACAACGTGCTGGTCATGCCGGCCTACGTCGAGATGCGCGTCGAGCTGGTGAGGGCGCTCGCGCCCTACCCTCAGGCAAGGCAGGCCGTCGCTGCTGTGCTGCATACCATCGAGCACAAGGCAGCCGCCGACATCACCGCCGACACGCGGGAGTTGGCGCGATGATGGCTCTCGATCTTGCGAGGGCTCTCGACCCTGTGATTCTCGCGAAGGACTGTGGCATCACGCCCGACCCGTGGCAGCGCGACCTGCTGCGCAGCGATGCCACTCGCCTGCTGCTCCTGTGCGCTCGCCAGACCGGCAAGAGCACGACTACGGGCCTGATCGCACTCAACACCGCGCTCTATAATCCCGCCTCGCTCACGTTGATCCTAAGCCCCAGCCAGAGGCAGTCAGCGGAAATGCAACGCTCGATTATGGGGTTGCATGTGCGCCTCAAGGGGGCGCCGGCACTTAACTCTGAATCCGTTCTGAAAGCCGAGTTCGCCAACGGCTCGCGGATTATCGCCCTGCCGGGCACAGAGAAAACGGTGCGCGGTTACGCCGGAGTCGACTTGGTGATTCTCGACGAGGCGGCCCGCGTCGATGACGAGTTGATTGCCGCCGTGCGTCCGATGTTGGCGACAAGTAACGGCCGCTTAATCTGCCTCAGTACACCGGCCGGCAAGCGTGGCTGGTTCCACACATGCTGGTTTGGAGATGGCACCGCCGACCTGTGGCACCGCGTCCAGGTCAAAGCGAGGGAGTGCCCACGCATCAGCAAAGAGTTCCTGGCTGACGAATTGCGTGAGCTCGGTCCGCTCAGGTACTCGGAGGAGTATGAGCTTGCTTGGCGGGATGACGATGAAGCCGTCTTCCCGGTCGGCGTTATCGCGGCGGCCTTCACCCAGGAGGTGCAGCCGCTATGGCGCTGATAATGCCCCTGCCGCCGCACCACCGCGAGATCGTCAAAGAAAAATACGTGCTCGCGGTCGATCTCGGCCAATCGAGCGATCCGACCGCCATCGCTGTGCTGCACCACAAGCACTATCAGCACGTGCATGTGAAGGGCCGCATCGTGGAAGCCGGCGAGACATTCGACGTGCGCCATCTGGCCCGACTCCCCCTCGGACTTTCCTACATAGAGCAGGTGGCGGAGGTGGCGCGGTTGCTCGCCCGCCCGCCACTCAACGCGGGGTGCGAACTAGTGATCGACGAGACGGGAGTCGGCCGCCCGGTCGGGGACCTTTTCGAAGCCCATGGCATGCAGCCGACGCGCATTACGATCACGGGCGGCGACAAGGCGACAAGTGCAGGCAAGCGACGTTGGCATGTGCCGAAGCAATTACTGATTAGCACGCTCGATGCCCGCCTGCACACCGGCGATCTTCGCTTTGCCGCCGACCTGACCGAAGCCGGCGCTATGGCTAACGAACTAAAGGACTTCCGCCGCAAGGTTTCCGACGCTGGCCGCTATAGCTATGAGGCACGCGTGGGCCGCCACGACGATCTGGTTCTCGCGGTGGCCATCGGGCTGTGGGCCATCGTCGGTCAGCCGAAGCCACCGCGCGCCGCCTTCGGCGTCTACAGCGCGAGCGCACCAGCTCTCAGCTACGGAGTTAATCATGTCAAATGAAGCCGCCACGATCGCCGAGGAGTTGAAAAATTACCGAAGGAGGGTTTCGGCAGCCGGGCGGCACAGCGCAAGCGCGCCACCGCAGTTCGCCGCCGCCGAGCTAGCCGAGGAGCTGAAAGACTTCTGCAGGGAGGTTTCGGCGGCGTTCGGCCGTTACAGCGGTGCCGCTCCCGCCCGATACAAACAGGGGAGGTGAACGTGCCCTAAGTCCCCTCAATCGCGACATCGAACTCTCTCTAATCGGCTAATCGCACCGAAGGAAACAATGCCATGAGCATCACTGATATGGCGATAAAGGTGATCTCGGGAAGTGTCTTCGGGGGGCGCACGCACGGCGGGATATCATCCCGCAGCTTCTCGATGGCGATGCCCGTGGCCCCACTCCAGCATCTGACCGGGAGGCCAAACGACCAACGCAATGAGTGTCACGCACAATCTGTTCATTGCGGGATCCAATCAGGGTCTGGCTCGAGGTTCCGGGCCAACGATGCGGCCGAGCCAATAGTCGTCGTCGAGCTTGTGGCCCTTTGTCCTGAGGATCGGGTCCCGCAAGAAGCGGAGAAGCGCGTCGCGAAGGGCAGGTATGCCTGCGCCTGAGGCTTCCACCATGGCTCGCACGTCGGCGTTTGGGGTTCGGATAAGGCCGTGCACGATCTTGTTACGCATTTTGTAGAGCTGTTTGATTGTAGCCACACGTGCAGCACGGTGCTCAGGGTCGGCCAAGAATGCGTAATTGAGCTGCACTCTGAACGTGAGTTCCTGATTGTTATTCAGAAGCAACGTTTCAAGACCGATGGCGGCATCTACGACCGCGTCCGCGGGCTTGAGCCGGCGTTCAGCATCAACGATACGATCTGCGGCGACTCTAATCTCCGGACGACAATCGAACAGTAGGGGGAATACCTCCTTTATCACCTCTACACCGGATGGCTGCAGCGTCATGCCTCCAGGATCATTGGAGCCCGAGGCCATGCTCACACCTGTGGTCGAGGGAGCTACCGCCGGTTCGACATGGCTGCTTATACCGCTAATGTAGACGCGGCCTTGTCCGCCGATGTGAAGCGCGCGAATGACGTTGTCTTCGATCTCTCGCTGCTGGTCCCGAAAGTCAACGCGTTGCCGCTCCTCTACCGCGGATGGGGAGAATTGCCATCTGTGAATGATGCTCGCGGTAGTGGCAAACGTCGTGAAGAGATCTGGACCGTTATCGAGAATATCCCGCGACAGGTGATCGGCGAACTCTTGGGGCGTCATCCTATGAAGGATAACTGTGCCCACCGCCGGATCACCTTCAGTCAAAACAATATCAGTGACTCCTTCTGGCAGAGATAGACCGCGCAACGTGCTGATCGTGACAAACTCCCCGCCGTTCAACAGGAAGCACTCCAGGTCACGGACGAAACCTTGGATAGCCGCCTCGCGAGATACGATGGGCGCCGCGCGGTCGATATACCTGCACCAGCAAATTGCCCACGACATGATGTCCGTCGGAAGATTACCGACGGGAAGGACAACATGCCCAAAGAACTCGGGCGCAAGCTTGCGGGCCTGTTCCTCAAACTCAGTGAAGGACTGCCGCTCACGTATTTGATCGACGAACCAAGCAGTGCTGCGATTGCCCTGATGCTCCTCGATACGCATGCTGTATCCTGCTCCTTCCGGACGCAGTTCGACGGCTCGCTGTTTGTCGAGCCGTGGGCGTTCCTTCCAGATCGGGCAAACATCAAAAAGAAGGCCTTCAATCGCCTTCCGAAGCGGCTCAGAAAGTGGTGCTGGCATTGGCGAATCTGCGCTCCCAGAGGCCCGATATATTTTTCACCCTGCGTCCTCTCGCGCGACCTATGCTAGGCGGCGAGTCGTCTTCCTCTACTGTGGCTGAATGGTCCTCAAATCCAGACTAGAATGTGGTTATGGACTTCTGCCTCCAAGTTACCCCGGAAATTTGAGAACGCCGCAAAGCGCTTCGAGTTCGCAAAGTCCAGCCGCTTTGCAATGCGCGACCATGTGTGTGTCTTGTCAATCTCGGCCGGCAGCGACTGAGGCGACTTCCACTGGCACGCGGCCAGCACTTCATAGGCGATCTGCGCAGCGTGGCCTTCCATCTCTGGCCAGGTCCCATAGTACACCGCGAGCCAAGTATTCGGCGGTGTGCCGCTGCTGAGCCGCGCGGCATCCCGAGCTTTTGCAAAACCCTGCATCGCGGCCATCGAGATGTCCCAATGCACCAAATGCGTGAGCTCTTGCGCGAACACTGATGCGACAAACGGAATCACGGAATGCCAGAACGGCTCGTCGTGGCGGTCAAGCGAGAGGATCGGCAGCCTCACTGTCGCGTGAGTCGGTCCAGTGTCCGCGGCGATAGCGTCGAGGTCGTTATAGGGAGCCGTGTCGTCGAACCACACACGCGCGGCTTGATGTGTAGTGACCTGTGCGACGGATATCGCTTGCCCTGCGGTAACAGCGTGGGCGTCTCGCCACCACTTATACACTGTCCACTTCGCGAGACCGTCGNNCCAACACTATCGTTTTGTCACCTAGACGAACCACTGCTGCACCGCCCAAATCGCAAGGCCAACCGGGACCGTGGAGCGGTAACAAGCGCTTCTCTGCCCCCGACTCGCGGTAGGCACTGTAGCGGCGAGCCAACGTCCGCGGTAGGAGCATTGAGGTGGCGATGGAGGGCTGTGAGATGGTGTCCGGCT
>PLYQ01000325.1 GCA_003153415.1 Rhodospirillales bacterium
TATCCGAACCTGGAATTGACGGAGTGGTATGGCTTTTTCGCGTCGTCGGCGTCGCCAAGCCCGATCGTCGCGGAATGGAATCGACAACTCCGCCTCGTTCTCGCCGAGAGCGAAGTCATCGCGGCGCTCGCGCAGCTTGGCCTGGATGTCGAAACGTTAACGCAGGAAGAAACGGCCGCTCGCTTCGACGTGCATCTGAAGACCTGGGAAGCACGACAGCAGTCGTTCGGCATGAAGACGGTCGACTAGAGCCGAATTGCGTCCTCTATTCAGGGGCGTTCAATGTGACTGTTCAAGATCCGGTAAGCGGGTCCACCAAGTCCGTTGTGGGTCGATGCTGTCAAAAAACGATTTTGGGGGCCAAAGCGCGCAACATTGATTCAAGATCGACCACAAGCGCACAACATCGAATCAATGCATCATTCGATCGAATTCGATTATTACCCACTCGCGACATAGCGAAGACTTTTTCGACAGCATCGGTCAGGCGCGTCGGTTTGACCTCCTGGCCATCACTTCCGGTGTACCCCTGGCAACGGACATTGCCGGACCCAGTCGCCACTTCAGAAAAGTGCCAACATGAGACTCACTTGGCCTGAGCGACAAACCCCTCCGCAATCTCAGGAGTGTCGTCTTTTGGGTCGAACCATGAGGCGCCGTCTGAACGCCAAATATGCGCACGAGCCTTCTCGGCAATGGGCGTGTCGAGGCAACCAAGTCTCAGCAGCACGTTTGGCTGATTGACCCGCTCGGCCAAAATGTGAGAGCCGCACTGGGAACAGAAGTAGCGGAGCTTGCCCGGTGAAGATTCGAATGAGGCTAGTAGTTGTTTGCCTTTGATCCACCGAAACGATTTTCGGGGAACGGACATGACGCTTGAAAAGGCGGCTCCATGAGTTTTCCGGCATGTCCGGCAATGGCAATGGACGAATGGGAGCGGTCCTGCATCAACCTCGTAAGCGACACCGCCGCACAGACAGCTTCCGGTCAGCATAGTTGCCGTCCCTTCTGATCACGATGGCCACAATCTTTGACGTGCTCGTTCAGTTGGCGCAACAGAGACAGGGACCGATTGTGTCTGCTCAGGGTCAGGCGCGTCGATTTCGTAATGTTCGCCTGGGTCCGCTTCACCCCTGGAACCGGACTTCATCGGTTGCCTCTACGTCTTCCGAAAAGTGCCAGAGGTGGACGTCGGCACCTGGCTACCCGACAGTGCAAGAACGCCCTTCAGCTCCCCGTCGAAGCGTAGCGGGCCATGCCGGCACGCCATGCCAGGAAAGAGAGAGCCAAAAATGCAAACCCTGCTAGCGGCGTTAGCGGCAGGATCCAGTCGGGTGCGCCGAGCGGGTCTGGCCGCTTCAGAATGGCCAGGACGGGATAATAGGCGACACAGGCCAGCGGCACGCCAAACGTGAGGACGCGCCGAAACCAGTCGGCGTAGATGTTGAGCGGATACTGCGCCGCCTGAACGCCTCCATAGGTGAGGACGTTGACGGCCTCCAGACTCTCGATGGTCCAGAAAGAGATCGTCGCCTGCAGGACCAGGATGCCGGCGAACAGAGCCACGCCACCTGCCACGGCCCAGACGGCGATTGCGACCGCGGCAGGGTTCCAGTGGATAGGGACGAGGTTGGTCGCAAGGACCACCACGACCAGGCCCTGGAGGATCCGGCCGACGCGTGACAGACGAATGTCATAGCCGATCAGCTGCAGCGTGGCCGACCGGGGTCGGAGCAACACGCGGTCGAACGCGCCGGTCCGCACGAAGTCCGTGCCAAACACGTCGAAGCCGCGGGTCAGCATGTCGGCGATCGAGAAGGTGATGTTGATGAGCCCGTAGAACAGCGCCACCTCGCCAAAGGACCAGCCTTTGACTTGCCCAAAGCGGTGAAAGAGCGCGAACACGCCGAGAATCTCGATCGCCGTTGCCGCGAGGTGGCCTGTGGTGAGGAGCAAGGTCGCAGCGGGATACTGCGCTTGGACGCGAAGCGAAGCGCCAACGTAGCGGCCATAAAGGCGAAGCGCGTTCATGTGTCAGCCACCCTGCATCTCGAGGCGGCGCATCATGCGCGTCATGGCGAAGCGGCCGAGGACGATCAGCACTAGGGTCCATCCCGCCTGCAGGGCCAGGCCCTCCAGTGCGGCAACGCCGCGGAGGTTGGCGAAGTAGATCCGAAAAGGAATATCGACGAGGCCGGCAAGAGGCTGCGCATGCAAGAACGGGCGCATCGTGTCGGGAAAGAAATCCAGCGGCACCAGGCTTCCGGAGAAGACGATCACCAGCGGCATCAGAACGGCGTTGACGCCGCGCTCGTTGAGGCTCGCGGCCACCACCACATTGGCGAGCATCAGGACAGCGACCGCGAGCATGATCATGAGCGCGAATGCGGCAACGAAGAGCACTGCTGCCTCCGGCCCGGCCGGCGGCCTCCAGGCCCAGGCCTCCAGGCCCACGAGCGGCAGCACGATGCCAGCTGCTATCAGCATCAGAATGGCTCTCGGCAGCGCGCGGGCGATGATCCACCCCAAGGTACGCGCGTACCAGTAGCTATAGGTATCAAGCGGCCGCAGACGGTCGTAGCCCACGCCGCCGGTCCGGATCAACATCGCGACCTCCGGATCGGCCACCCAGGGCAGGAGTGCCAGAAACGCCTGTCCCAACCAGGTATAGGTGACCACATTCGGAAGGCTGATCGGTGCGGCCGCGGCGGCAGTTTCATAGAACGCCGCGTACACCATGATCTTGATGGCGCCCCACCAGCACTGGGTCGCAAAACCCGCCAGCGCGGCGACGCGGTACTGCAATAGGAGCAAGAAGCGAGCACGGAAGGCCGCAACATAAGGACGGAGCACGGCCTTCACTCTCAAGCCTCGCCTGAGTCGTGAAGGTCGTAGAAGCGCGCGATCACTTCTTCGATGGCGGGTTCTTCGACATGAATATCGTCGACAGCATGTTCGGCGGTGATGGCGGCAATCAGTTTAGGCGCCGGAATCTTTGCCGGGTCGAAGGCGAGTTCGAGCGAGCGGGCGGTTCGCGTCCTCACCTCCACGCCTTGTATATCGAGGGCAGGCGCTTCTTCCGCGAAATCGACCCAGAGTCTCCGTTCGGCGAAGACGCTGGAGCGCAGCCTGTCGAGCGAACTGTCGGCGAGCAGGCGTCCCTGGCCGATAACTATGACGCGTTCCGCCAGCGCCTCGACATCGTGCATGTCGTGGGTCGTGAGGAGCACGGTCACATTTTGCTCCCGGTTGAGACGTTTCACGAAGTCGCGGACGGCAAGCTTTGAAGGCGCATCGAGACCGATCGTAGGTTCGTCGAGAAACAGGATTTCAGGATCATGAAGCAGTGCGGCGGCAAACTCGGCCCGCATGCGTTGACCGAGCGAGAGTTGACGGACGGGCTGGGCGAGCAGTGGTTCTAGCCGCAATAGGGCGACGAGTTCGTCACGCCGTCGGCGATAGCGGTCGGGGGTTACCCGGTAGATGTCGGCCAGGAGATCGAAGCCGTCGAGGACGGGCAGGTCCCACCAGAGTTGGCTGCGCTGGCCAAAAACCACACCGACGCGGGCGACGTGCCGGAGCCGATCTTCGTAGGGGACAAGGCCTCCCACTTCGATCCTGCCGCTGGAAGGCCGGAGAATCCCTGACAGAATCTTGACGGTCGTGGACTTGCCCGCGCCGTTCGGGCCGACGAAGGCAAGCAGTTCGCCGGCCTCAAGGCTGAAAGAGAGGTCGACCAGAGCACGAACCTCCCGCCAACGTCGACGCAAGAGTCCGCTCAACGCACCGGCAACGCCAGGCGCTCGTTCGGCGACGCGATAGGACTTGGCCAGTGCTTCAACCAAGACTTGGGGCATGACGCCCGCCGATTTGTTGATAAAGGGCGCGGAACCTAAGCGCCGAAGATTATCCAGTCAAGTTGACGCCCAGATCGTTCCGATAGCGTTAATCGGCTCCAGCCAAGTCCGCTTCGGGTCAGGTGCGTCGTTCTGGGGGTGCGCCGATGGCTTCCGGTCTACCCCCAGTAGCGGACCTTCAAGATCGATATTCAGCGTGCCCACTACACCAACTTGCCTTCGCGAACGCACGATGACGCCTCAAGTTCCGCGCTCTTGGCTTTCCACGTGGTGCCCCCGGTCGGACTCGAACCAACACTTCCGTGAGGAAACCTGATTTTGAGGCAGACCGGGCAACATGCCTAAAACGTTGAAGAATATGACATTCCCGGGTCCGCTGGTCCAACGTTCACGACCTCTTTTGAGCCCGAAAATGGCCACGAGTCGAACGCGTCTTGCGGCCCACGATGGCTTCCTCAAGAAGTCTGCAACGCCGGCAAGACATCGCGTCCCGCAGCCCGGTTGAGCGCACCCGTCTTAACCAAGGCAGCGGCGCTCTCGATGTCGTCGGAAAAATACCGGTCGTCCGACAAGCCGGGCACCTGGCTCCGCAACAAGACACGAACCGCCTCGAGCTTCGCGCTGGACCTCAGCGGCGCATGGAAGTCGCAGGCCTGCGTCGCCGCGAGCAACTCGATGCCGATGACATTGCCGACATTGGCCGCCATCTCGAGGAGACGCCGCGCGCCGTGTGCCGCCATCGAAACATGGTCTTCCTGATTGGCCGACGTCGGAATGGAATCGACGCTGGCCGGAAAAGCTCGCTGCTTTTTCTCGGCGACCAAGGCGGCTGCCGTCACGTGCGGTATCATGAAGCCCGAGTTCAACCCGGGCTTTGGCGTCAGGAACGCCGGCAGGCCCGACAGTGCCGGATCGACAAGCATGGCAATACGCCGCTCCGCCAGCGATCCGATCTCGCAGAGCGCAAGTGCAATCATGTCGGCGGCGAATGGGACCGGCTCGGCATGGAAGTTGCCCCCCGAAAGCGCTTGATCGGAGTCGGCGAACACAAGTGGATTGTCGGTAACGCTGTTGGACTCTGTCGAAAGCACCACGGCGGCATGGCGCAGTGTATCGAGACAAGCGCCCATCACCTGGGGCTGGCATCTCAGGCAATAGGGATCCTGGATCCTGTCGTCGCCGACGCGATGGCTTTCCCGGATGGCGCTTCCCGACAGCAGCGCGCGCAAGGACGCCGCGACCTCGATCTGCCCCGGATGCTTGCGCAACGCGTGGATACGCGGGTCGAATGGCGTGTCTGACCCTTTGGCAGCGTCGGTTGACAGCGCACCGGTGACCAAGGCCGCCTGGAAGACGCGCTCGGCTTCGAACAGGCCGGCCAAAGCATACGCCGTGGAAAATTGTGTGCCGTTAAGCAAGGCCAGGCCTTCCTTGGGCGCGAGTGTCACCGGCTTCAATCCGACCTTGGCCAGGTCGGCCGCGGCTGGCATGACCTCATCGCCGACCATCACTTGACCAATGCCGATCATCGTCGCCGACATATGCGCCAGTGGCGCCAGGTCACCCGAAGCTCCAACCGATCCCTGCACCGGCACGACAGGCAAAAGGTTGCGGTCGAGCATGGCGGACAGCAACTGCACTGTCGCGGTGGCGATACCCGAATAGCCCTGCGCCAGGGACGCGAGCTTCAGGCCCATCATCAAGCGCACGACAGGTGCCGGCATGGCGGGCCCAATCCCGGCGGAATGTGACAATACGATGTTGCGCTGGAGAATCCCCAGGTCGGCAGCCTCGATGCGAATGTTGGCGAGTTTTCCGAAACCGGTATTGATGCCGTAAACCGGCTCCCCTCGCTCGACGATCCTCGCGACGGCAGCAGCACTTGCCGAAATCCTGTCCCAACAGGATGGGTCAAGCGCTGCCGATGCGCCGCGATAGAGTTCCACCCACGTCGAAAGGGGAACGGTCCCGGCCTTCAATTCGAGTGTCATCGCCCTCTCCGCGCGGCCGCCGCTCTATGTTACAGTTACCATTATGACAGTCGATCGGGTCTGGCGGGGCAATCCCATGGAACGGAATTCATGACACGCATCGACAATATGCGCGTGATCCGCGCGGCACGCGGCACCAACCTCACGGCCAAGAGCTGGCTGACAGAGGCACCAATGCGCATGCTAATGAACAATCTCGATCCCGATGTCGCCGAGAAACCGGGCGAGCTCGTGGTCTATGGCGGTATCGGCCGTGCGGCGCGCGACTGGGAGAGCTTCGATCGTATCGTCTCGACGCTGAAGCGGCTCGAGGCTGACCAGACACTTCTCGTCCAGTCCGGCAAGCCGGTCGGCGTGTTCCGCACGCATGGCGATGCGCCGCGAGTGCTGATCGCCAATTCCAACATCGTGCCGCACTGGGCGACCTGGGAGCATTTCAACGAGCTCGACCGCAAGGGTCTGATGATGTTCGGCCAGATGACGGCGGGCTCGTGGATCTATATCGGCAGCCAGGGCATCGTGCAGGGCACCTACGAGACCTTTGCCGAGCTCGGACGCCGGCACTACGGCGGCAACCTTGCCGGCAGGTGGATCCTGACCGCAGGCCTCGGCGGCATGGGCGGCGCGCAACCACTCGCCGCGATCATGGCGGGTGCCTCGTGCCTCGCCGTCGAGTGCCAGCCCTCGCGCATCGAGATGCGCCTGCGCACGCGCTATCTCGACAAGCAAGCCAGCAACCTCGACGAAGCGCTCGCGATGATCGAGCAGGCGAACAAAGCGCGGAAACCCGTGTCGATCGGTCTCCTCGGGAACGCTGTCGACATTTTCCCGGAACTCGTGCGGCGCGGCGTGCGGCCCGACGCCGTCACCGACCAGACCTCGGCGCACGACCCGATCAACGGCTATCTGCCGAAGGGCTGGACCATCGCCCAATGGGAGCAGCGGCGTGAGTCCGATCCGAAGGCCGTGGGCCGCGCGGCGCGCACCTCGATGGCCGAGCAGGTGCGCGCCATGCTCGACTTCCATCGTATGGGCATCCCCGTGCTCGACTACGGCAACAACATCCGCCAGATGGCCTTCGAGGAAGGCGTGACGGACGCCTTCGACTTTCCGGGGTTCGTGCCGGCCTATATCCGGCCGCTCTTCTGCCGCGGCATCGGTCCGTTCCGCTGGGCCGCACTCTCGGGCGATCCGGAAGACATCTACCGCACCGACGCCAAGGTGAAGGAGCTGCTGCCCGACAACTACTCGCTCCACCACTGGCTCGACATGGCGCGCGAGCGCATCGCCTTCCAAGGTCTGCCGGCTCGCATCTGCTGGGTTGGCCTCGGCGACCGTCATCGCCTGGGTCTCGCCTTCAACGAGATGGTGGCCAAGGGCGAGTTGAAGGCGCCGGTCGTGATCGGCCGCGACCACCTCGATTCAGGCTCGGTCGCGTCGCCCAACCGCGAAACCGAGTCGATGAAGGACGGATCGGACGCCGTGTCCGACTGGCCAATGCTGAATGCGCTGCTCAACTGCGCGAGCGGCGCCACCTGGGTATCGCTGCATCATGGCGGCGGCGTCGGCATCGGCTTCTCCCAGCATGCCGGCATGGTGATCGTGTGCGACGGCACCCCGGAAGCCGCGCGCCGGATCGAGCGCGTACTGTGGAACGATCCGGCGACCGGCGTCATGCGCCATGCCGATGCGGGCTACGATATCGCCATCGACTGCGCGAAGGAGAAAGGCCTCGACCTGCCCGGCTTGGCCTAGAAGAAGCGCAACCGTTGCCCAAGGCCGAGCCGCTCGGCCTTCTTCAGCATCGCGTGGCCGAGCGCGATGTCGGAGAGCGAGAGCCCGCGATGCCAGAGGAGATTGGTCTCTGCCTCGCTCTCACGGCCAGGCTTGAGCCCGGCCACGATCTGTCCCAGCTCGGCGTAAAGCGTCTTTTCGGAAAGCTTACCCGCCTCGACATGCGCGCGCAGGCTGCCGAACTTGCCGCCCTTGCACTGCCCCCAATCGTCGACCACCAGCTTGCTCATGATATCGGTCAGCGACAGTTCGATGGCACTCATCGTGCCATAGGGCACGACCAGCGCACCTTTCTTGATCCACGCGGTCTTCAGGATCGGTTCGGGCTCAGGCAGCCGCGAGGCCTCGATCACGATGTCGGCGCCTTCGATGCAGCTCTGCCAGTCGTCGGTCACGACAACCTTCTTCTGAAGGTCGTGCCGTAACCGCTCACCGAAGGAGTCGCGGCTTTCCTTGCGACGGGAATGGACGCGAATTTCGTCGAAATCGAAGAGGTGATCGAGTAGCCGCACATTCCAGTAGGCCGTGCCGCGTGCGCCGATATGGCCGAGGATCTTCGAGTCCTTGCGCGCCAGATACTTAGCGCCCACCGCCGTCACGGCGCCGGTGCGCATGTCGGTGATGCCGCCGGCCTCGATGAAGGCCCTGGGTACGCCGGTGCGGGGATCGAACAGCACGAGCACGCCGAATTCCGAGGGGAACCCCAGCTTGTAGTTGTCGACGAAATCACCCACGACCTTGACGCCCGCGGAATCGATCGGTTCCCGGATCGCGCCGCGCAGGACGTTGAAATGACCGCGCGCGACGCCGGGCTCAATATGCATGCGCGGCTCGATCACCGTCTCGCCGCGCCCCTGGGCCGCCAGGCTGGTCTCAATGGCCGACAGGATCTCGTCGTCGGTGATTCGTAGCGCCTCGATATCGAGGCGATTGAGATAGGAGATGTAGATCGGCGGCGCGGCGTGTTCCTGGGACATCCGGCATCTATACAGAAGCAGCCACGTGCCCGACAATGCACCATGGCTTTGCTCGTCGTTCGAAATTTCTCCTGCGGCTACGGCGAGATGGTCGCGGTGCACGATCTGTCTTTCACAGTCGAGGCGGGGCAAATACTCGCGCTGCTCGGACCGAACGGTGCCGGCAAGACCTCGACCATCCTCGCCATCATGGGCCACGTGCAGATCAAGGCCGGCAGCCTCTCCGTGGACGGCACCGACATCACGTGCCTGCCGGCGCTCAAGCGCCCCGAACTTGGGCTGGCGCTGGTGCCGGAGGGACGGCGGCTGTTCTCCGACCTCACCGTCGCGGAGAACCTGACGATCGGCGGCTACAGCCATTCGCGCGCCGACGAGAGGCGCAATCTCGCCCGCGTCTTCGAACTCTTCCCGCGCCTGTCCGAGCGCCGCGGCCAGCTCGCCGCCTCGCTGTCGGGCGGCGAGCAGCAGATGCTGGCGATCGGCCGCGCCCTGATGTCGGAGCCCCGGCTCCTGCTGGTCGACGAGCTGTCGCTCGGCCTGATGCCCAAGATGGTCGATCTCTGCATCGACGCCCTGCAGAAACTCAACAAGGAAGGCCTCACCATCCTGCTGGTCGAGCAGAACACCGCGCGCGCCCTCGATATCGCCCATCAGGTGTGCGTGCTGGCCTCGGGGCGCAGCGTCTTCACCGGCCCCGCCGAGATCGCGCGCCGCGACGTCGACCTGCTGCACACCTACGCAGGCGTCGCGGCCTAGTATTTTTTTAGGCGCCAGATCGCGATTATCTCACGTTTTGTCGATGGATTATTGCGGCCCTAGACGACGCCGGTATAGGCCTGCCGCACGTCGTCGCGCGCCATCACCTCTTTGGGTGCGCCTTCGGCGAGCACCTTGCCGGCATCGAGGACCACGATCCGGTCCGCGACACGCAGCACCTCGCCGAGATTATGCTCGACCAGCACGACCGTGATGCCCGAGGCCGGCAGGGTGCGAATGAGATCGGCCATGGTCGCGGCCTCCGCGCTGCTGAGGCCGGCAAGCGGCTCGTCGAGCAGCAGGAGCCGTGGCTCGAGCGCGATGGCGCGCGCGACCTCGAGCCGCTTGCGCTGGCCGAGCGGCAGTGCCCGCGGGGACTTGTCGATCTGCTCGCCAAGGCCGATGTGCTCCAGGATGGCCGCCGCCTTCATTCGCGCCTCCTCGCGCGAACGGCCGGCCAAGGCGCGCCACGGACTTTCGGTCTGGCGATGACCCGCCGCGATCATCACGTTCTCGATCGTGCTGAAGCTGTAGAACGGCCGCACGACCTGGTGCGTGAAGCCCAGCCCCAGCCGCGCGCGCACATGCGTCGGCAGCGAGGTGACGTCGCGGTCGTTGAAGATGATGCGGCCCGAGTCGGGCTGCAGGATACCCGCGACCATGCGCAGCGCCGTAGTCTTGCCGGCACCATTCGGGCCGATAACCGCCAGGAACTCACCCGTGTTGACGGCAAAGCTCATACCGTTGGCGGCCGCAACGCCGCCGAAGCTGATGTAGAGATCGTCGATGCGGGCAAGCACCGTCATGGCGTCGTCCGCCGCCGCACCAGGCCTGCCAGGCCGTCCGGGCTGAAGCGCATCACCAGCATCAACATGGCGCCGAAGATCAGCAGGCGATAGTCGCTCGCGGCGCGCGACACTTCGGGCAACAGGGTGAGCGCAATGGTCGAGGCCACGATGCCCCAGACCGAACCGGTACCGCCGATCACCACCATGGTGAGGATCGCGATCGACTGCACGAAGTCGAACGTGTCGGGCAGGATGATGCGCGCGAAGTAGATGTAAAGGCCGCCTGCCAGGCCCGCAAGCGCGGTGCCGATGCCGAAGGCCGTGAGTTTGTATGTCGAGACGTTGATGCCGACGGTGCGCGCCGCGTCCTCGTCGTCGGCCACGGCATCGAAGGTGAATCCCATCCAGCTCCGCTTGAGCCAGACGGTGAAGGCGATGACGGCCGCCGCCGCGCCGACGATCAGGAGTGCATAGGCCAGCGGATCGAGGCCCGAGGCGGGAATGCCGGAGATGCCGAGTTCCCCGCCTAGCCACTTTTGCTTGCGCACGAAGCCCAGGAAGACGAAGCCGATCCCCATGGTAGTGACGGCAAGAAAATCGTGCCGGACCCTGAGCGACGTCAGCCCGACCACGACGCCGATCAGGCCAGCCGTGATGGTGCCGGCGAGCAAGGTGAGCGGCAGCGCCACGCCAAGTTTGCTCAAGTACGCGGCCGTGTAGGCACCGATGCCGTAGAAGGCGGCATGGCCCAGGCTCACCTGGCCGCAAAAGCCGGTGATGATGTTGAGACTGAGCGCCAGGATCATGTTGATCCCGACGACGCTCACGATGCTTGCGACGTACGCGCTCATGAGGGGGCGCTCATCCGCGACCCAGAAGGCCCTGCGGCCGCACCATCAGCACGACGATCAGGAACAGGAAGCCTATGGCGTCGCGGTCGAAGACGTCGGCGAGATAGATCGTGCCGTAGGATTCGACGACGCCCAGGACCAGGCTGGCGAGCAGGGTGCCGCGCACGTTGCCCAGTCCACCCAGCACGATGATGGCCAGTGCCTTGTAGCTCACCAGTCCGCCCATGGTCGGCTCGACATAGTTGTTCAGGAGCCCGACCAGTGCGCCCGCGATCCCGGCGAGCGCCGAGCCGAACAGGAAAATGACGTAGCGCACGCGCACCGGATCGACGCCGAAGCTGGTCGCCATCTGCGGGTCGGTCACCGTCGCGCGCCAGCCGATGCCGGCCCGCGTCAGGCTGGCGAACAGGCCGAAGCCCACAAGCAGCACGACGGACGAGATCACCATCGCGATCTCGACGTAGTTGAGGTTGATGCCCGCGATCGCGACCGTGCTCGTGTACCAGGGGTTGTCGTCGAAGGCGATCCCGTAGGCCCCGAACACCATGCGGAAGCCTTCCTGCATCACGATGAACAGGCCGATCGACACGATCATCGGCACGAAGGGCGGATGGCCGAGCAGCGGCTGGTAGGCGAAACGGTAGATGGCGACGCCCGCGATCGCGCTCACGACGAGCGCCAGCGCGAAGCCCAGTGCCAGGCTCCCCGTCGCATTGGCCACCACGACCGCGACATAGGCGCCCAAAGCGAAGACGCCGGCGTGGGCGATGTGCAGGATGCGCAGCAGGCCGTAGACCAAGGTCAGGCCCACGGCCATCATGGCGTACATGCAGCCGTAGACGAGGCCCGTGACCGCCAGCTCGACGAACAGCATCGAGCGCCCGCTACGACCGCATGCCGCTCTTTACTTGCCGGGTGGCGCCAGGATCGTCTTGTCGTCGATCACGGTGGCGCCCACGAAGGTGCCGTCCTTCACGACGGTGACCTCGAGCGGCATGTAGATCTCGCCGATCGCGTTGAAGTAGCCGAGCTTGCCGGTCAGCATTGGGAAGTCCTTGGTCGCGGCCAGCGCGTCGCGGATCTTCTTTGGATCCGTGCTGCCCGCGCGCTTGATCGCGTCGACCACCAGCATCACCGACGAATAGCAGTTCGCCGCGACCGCCTCCGTGTCGTAGCCCGCGCGCTTCTTAAACTCCGCCTCGAAGGGCTGCAAGTCGGGCGGGGTCTTGCGCTGGCGGTCCATGCCGCCCACCACGAACACGCCGTTCGCCGCGTCCTTGGCGATCTCCATGAGCTTCATCGAGTCGAAGGCCTGGGCCGCGACGATCGGCTGCTTGAGGCCGGCGGCGCGCAGCTGCGCCACAAGCGGGCCGCCCACGAAGTAATAGCCGATCGCATAGATCACGTCGGGATTATCGGCCTTCACCGAGGCGATGATCGGGCCGAACTGACGCTCGCCCAGGCCGAAGGTGTATTCCTTGATGATCGTCAGCCCGTCCTTGGGCGCGACCTCCTTGAAGCCGTCGGCGATCGACTGGCCGAAGTCGTTGTTCATGGTCAGCATCGAGACCTTGGCCTTGGGGAACTTGGTCGAAATGAACTTCGCCGCACCCTTGCCCTGCGGCCCGCCCAACGTCACGCCGCGGAAGGCCCAGTTGCCGCCGCTGGTGATGTCGGGATGGACGCCGTAGGCCGAGAAGTACGGGATGCCCGCGGTCTGGAAGACGGCGGCAGCGGCGCGGGTCGGCGCGGAATAGCTGCCCGACACGGCGGCGACCACCTTGTCCTGGCCGATCAGCTTGTTGGCGATCGGTACGGCCTGCTCGGGCCTGTTCTGGTCGTCGTAGATCACCAGCTCGATCTTCTGGCCGAGGACACCGCCCTTTTCGTTGATCCAGTCGCGCGCGATCTCCGCGCCGATGGTCGAGGACTTGCCGTCGGCCGCGGCCGGTCCGGATTGCGGCGCGTGGAAGCCGATCTTGATCTGCGCCGAGGCGCCCGTGGAGGCGCCCGTCGCGAACAACAGGCCGGCCGCCAGCGCGGCTCCGATGAAACTCTTGTGCATGGTCACTCCCCCTTCAATCAGTGCGGCCGAGCTGGGCGGCGAAGAGCGGGTGGGCCGTCTCCGCAAGAGCATGTCGACGCCAGAACGCCTGCATCGTCAGAAACCTCTGTCGCAAATCATCATAGGCCGGCGCTTCGGGCCGGGCAAAGCGGTCAAGCAAGAGCCGGTCCATCAGGGCACGCGTCGCGGGATCGTCGCCGGCATTCAGGAAAGCCGTAGTGACCTCGGGCGAAGCCGCGTCGGAGGCCACGAGCGCGGGAATCGCGGTGGGGTCGGTGCTCTGGATGACCCTCACCTGCGCGGCAAGCTCGGGGGCATCCTTGGCGATCAGCGCGAAGGCGTAGGAATCGAGCGGCGCCACCTCGGCCTTGTTCTCGATCACAGCGGTGAGCGCGCCCATCGGCGTGAAGCGCGGCTCGATGATCTCGCGATAGAGCGGCCTCGTCCCGCCATGAGGCATCAGTGCGTACAGCAGGGCCGCATAGCCCGACTGCGACTCGGGCGTGGTGAGTGCGAGGCGATGGCCGAAGGTCTGCTCGAGTGTCCGGAAGGGACTGTCGGCCCGCACCACCAGGTCGCTCCAGTAGCAGGCGCGGCCGCCATAGGCCGGCGGCGAAGGTATGGGCGCCACGACCAGGTGCGGCTGCGGCGCGGCCAGGCTGTAGGGCAGGCCGCACATGAAGACGGCGGCCTTGTCGGGGCGCTTCCACAGTTCCGAGATCGGCGCCGGCGGCGCATGATCGACGATCTCGACGGCGCCCTCCGTCTTCTTCAGGATGGCGGCGAGCAGGCTGCGCCACAGCGCCGCGACCTGGGGCGTGACCGAGTACATGCGGGCGTTGGCGATCATGTGAGCCCTCGATATAGGCGCTTCTGCCGCGCCTTCACAACGACACGTATTTTTATGACCCCGTCCGACTTCGACTATTGGCCCGGTCTTTGCGACGAATCCTAGCCCTTGTCCTTCTCCCAATTGCCGGAAAGTGCCGCATATGAATAGACGAAATTTCCTCCACGGCACTTTCCTTGCCGCTCCCTTGGCCGCAGGCACGCTGCCGTTCCTCGGTCGCGAGACCCTGGCGCAGAGGACCGCCGCCAAGACGCTCAAGATCATCCATAATGGCAACCTGGCCTCGCTCGACCCGATTTGGACGACGGCGCCGCCGACCAAGGACTACGGCTTCCTGGTGTTCGACCAGCTCCTGGCGGTCGATTCCAAGTACGCGCCGCATCCGCAGATGGCCGAGGGCTGGACCGTCGAGGACGACGGCAAGACCTATGTGCTCGGATTGCGCGAAGGGCTGAAGTTCCACGACAACGAGCCGGTGCGCTCGGCCGACTGCATCGCCTCGATCCAGCGCTGGGGCGCGCGCGACGGCTTCGGCCAGCTCATGATGAAGTTCATGGACACGTTCGAGGTGGTCGACGACCGCAAGTTCAAGATCAAACTCAAGAAGCCGTTCGCGCTGCTGCCCGCGGCGCTGGGCAAGAGCAACTCATCGCAGTGCTTCATCATGCCCGAGCGCATGGCGAAGGTGGATCCGATGAAGCAGGTCACCGAGACCATCGGCTCGGGTCCCTATCGCTTCCTGAAGGAAGAGTTCGTGTCGGGCGCAAAGGCCGCCTGGGCCAAGTTCGACGGCTACATCCCGCGCAAGGAGCCGGTCGACAGCATCTCCGGCGGCCGCACTCCCGCCGTCGACCGCATCGAATGGTCGTTCATCAGTGATCCCTCGACCGCGATGGCGGCACTCCAGGCCGGCGAACAGGACTACTGGGACGCGCCGACGCTTGATCTGATCCAGGTGTTGAAAGGCGACCCGAACATCGTCGTCTCGGCGCGCAATCCGACCGGTTCTTATTTCATGCTGCAGCTCAACCACGCGCAGCCGCCCTTCAACAATTCGAAGATGCGGCAAGCGCTGGCGATGGCGATCGACCAGAACGACTTCCTAAAGAGCGCGGTCTCCGATCCTAGTCTGATCAGGCCGTGCTACAGCTACTATGGCGGCGACTCACCGTATGCCGGCGAAGCGGGCGCCGAAATCGTCAAGGTCGGTAAGCTCAACCAGGCAAAGATCGCGCTCAAGGAGGCGGGCTACGCCGGCGAGAAAGTCGTGATCCTGGGTGTGATGGAAAATCCGGTCCTAGCGGCAATGGCCCAAGTCGCCGAGGATGTGATGCGGCGCATGGGCATGAACGTCCAGCTGGTCGCCATGGATTTCGCCACCATGGCGCAGCGCCGGACCAGCCGCGAGCCTACCGACAAAGGAGGCTGGAGCGCGTTCGTCACGGTCTGGACCGGGTCCGACATCGTCAATCCGGCCGTCCATCAGATGCTACGCGCCGGAGGTCCGACGGCTTGGTTCGGCTGGCCCAACGATCCCGAAATGGAGGCGCTGCGCGACCAATGGGCCAATGCGGCCGGGCTGGAGGAGCAGAAGAAGTTCGCAACGGCCTTGCAGGTCCAAGCTTTCAAGACGCTGCCCTATATCCCGCTCGGCTCGCTGGTGCAGATGGTTGCCTATCGCAAGAACCTGACCGGGGTTTTCCCCTGCCCGGTGGCCGCCTACTGGAACATCGGCAAGAACTGATGGTCTAGATGGTGGGCTACACAGTACGGCGGCTGCTCATTGCCGTGCCCGTGATGGGTATCATAGCGCTGATCGTCTTCAGCCTGCTGTATCTAACGCCGGGCGACCCGGCGATGGTGCTGGCGGGCGACCAGGCGACGCCAGAGCAAATCGCGAAAATTCGCACGTCGCTGGGCCTCGATCAGGCGCCGCATGTCCGCTTCGTCACCTGGCTATGGCAGATGGTGAATGGGGATCTCGGTACTTCGATCTTCAGCGGTGAGCCTGTAACGCACATGATTGGGCAGCGCCTGCAGCCGACCTTCTCGCTGCTGATGTTGAGCGTTCTTCTCTCCGTCTCCGTTGGCGTGCCATTCGGAGTCGCCGCCGCTGCACAGCGCGGAGGATGGACGGATCGCGCGCTCACCTTTTTCACGACATTTGGCCTTTCGCTGCCTTCATTTATCGCGGGCTACGCGATCGCCTTTGTTTTCGCGACCACACTCAAATGGCTGCCGGTCCAGGGCTTCGTGCCGCTGTCCGACGGAGTGCAGCCCTGGTTGCGCAACTTGATCCTGCCGGCCGTGACCTTGAGTCTCGTCTATTCAGCGATCATCGCACGCGTGACGCGCGCCTCCATGCTCGAGGTCCTGTCGGAGGACTACATCCGCACGGCGCGCGCCAAAGGAGTGGCGCCGTGGCGCATCCTGTTCCGGCATGCCTTGAAGAATGCCGCCGTGCCGGTGATCACCATCATCGGCATTGGCATCGCCACGCTGATCGGCTCGGCCGTCATCACGGAGAACGTCTTCGCCATCCCCGGGGTCGGGCGCCTCACGGTCGACGCGATCCTGCACCGCGATTATCCGATCATCCAAGGCGTGGTGTTGATGCTGAGTGCGGCCTACGTGCTGGTAAATGTCGCGGTCGATCTTTGCTACACGCTGCTCGATCCGAGGATCCGCTATTGAGCCGGCGTGCCGACATCGTGATCGGCGGTGGCCTGCTCGCGGCCATGATTGTGCTCGCCCTGCTCGCGCCGTATCTGCTGACGGGAGATCCGCGCGCGTTGTCACCCGGTAACCGTCTGCTTGCGCCCTCCGCCGGTCACTGGTTCGGCACTGACCAGCTCGGCCGCGATCTCCTCACGCGCGTGCTCTACGGCGCGCGCATCTCGCTGTTCGTCGGCTTTTCCGTCGCGCTCCTGTCGTCACTTGTCGGCACCTTGGTTGGCATGGTGTCAGCTTCCGACAGGCGGCTCGATGCGATCGTGATGCGCGTGATGGACGGCGTCATGTCCATTCCTGCTATCCTTCTTGCCATCGCGCTGATGGCTGTCATTGGCGGTTCGGTGCTGAACGTGATCGTGGCTGTCACGATCGTGGAGATCCCCCGCGTCGCTCGCCTGATCCGCGGCATTGTGCTTTCGCTGCGCGAACAGCCTTATGTCGAGGCGGCGGTCGCGGCCGGCACGTCGCGGCCGATGATCGTGTGGCGCCATCTGCTGCCCGGCGTCATGGCGCCGCTGATCGTGCAGGCGACGTTCGTCTGGGCAACGGCGATGATTCTCGAAGCGGGGCTTTCCTTCATCGGCGCCGGCACGCCGCCGTCGACGCCGTCTTGGGGCAATATCCTCGCCGACGCCCGCGCGTTATGGCAGATCAGGCCGACGCTGATCTTCTTTCCAGGCGTTTTCCTGTTCGTCACCCTGTTGGCCGTCAATATGCTGGGCGACGGCCTGCGCGACCTCCTCGATCCGCGACAGGCGCCGGAAACGTAGGATTGGCATGGCTTCTGCACATCCAGTACCACTCACTCAATGACCCGGAGTTCACCCTCATGAGCATGTTCCATCTCGGCTGGTTCCTCGGTCCCGGCATCACCATCCAGGGCTGGAACGAACCGGGCTTCGCAACGGGCTACGACTGGACCAAGCCCGACATCTTCGTCGACGCTGCGCGGGCGATGGAGCGGGCTTGCTTCGATGTGTTCATTCTCGAGGATTCCTCGGCGGTGCCTTACGCCTACCAGGGAAAGATGGATTTCTACCTCAAGCACGCCACCATGACGCCGAAGTTCGATCCAGTGATGGTGACGCCCTACCTGATCGCGGCGACCAAGCATATCGGCCTGGCGCCGACTCTGACTACGACCTTCTATCCGCCATGGCTACTGGCGCGCTCGCTCGCCACACTCGACCACTATTCAAGCGGCCGCATCGCCTGGAACATCGTCACCGCCACCAGCGATGCCGCCGCGCAGAACTACGGCCTCGAAAAGCAGATCGACCACGACCTGCGCTATGACATGGCCGACGAGTTCGTCGACTGCGCGAGCCAGCTGTGGGACGCGTGGGAGCCCGACGCGGTCGTTATGGACGAGGAAAACCACACCTTCATCGACCCCAAGAAGGTCAAGGTCGTGAACTTCGAGGGCAAATTCTACAAGACGCGCGGGCCACTCAACGTGCCGCGCTCGCCGCAGGGGCGGCCGGTCTTCGTGGCGCCCGGCGGCTCGCCGCGTGGCCGCAAGTTCGCCGGCCGCAACGCCGAGATCGTGCTGGCTGGCGGCGAGAGCGTCGAGGACATGAAAGGCTATCGCGACGACGTGATGAACCACGCCGCGGCGCTCGGCCGCGACACCAGCAAGATTAAGACGATGTTCACCTGCGTGCCGACGGTGGTGAAGAGCCCGAGCGAGGTCGAGGAGACCAAGCAGATGCTGGCGGCGCAGCGCGCCAAGCATTTCGAGCGTGGGCTGGCGGCCATGTCGTTCCTCTCGGGCACCGACTTTTCGCAGTTCGATCCCGACAAACCGATGGTCGATTTCAAGACCAACGGCATGCAGACCTTGCTGCGCACGTTCAAGAACGCCGGCCCGACGGCCTCTCTGCGGGACGTTGTGACCAAGCCCAACGGCCAAGGCTTTACTCATTTCGTTGGCACAGCCGATCAGATTGCGGGTCAGATGCAAGAAGCCATGGAGGAGATCGGTGGTGACGGCTTCCTGATCACCGGGCATCTCAAGCCCAAATTTCTCAATTCGATCGTCGACGAACTTGTGCCGGCGCTGTGGAAGCGCCAGCTCACCCGCCGCGACTATCCACATCAGCATTTCCGCGACAACCTGATGGCGTTCTAATATCGGCGGATGAGCGACCGCCAATCGATCCGTCCGTTTCTCGCAGTTCTGGAAAAGGACGGCGCGCTGCTGCGCGTACCCAAGCCGGTCGATCGCGAATTCGAGCTTTCCGCTTTCTTGTCGGCAGCAGACGCGGGCCCCGCCCTTCTGTTTGAGTCGGTCAAAGGGTCGTCCTTACGCGTCGTTGGTAACCTATTGAATAGCCGAGCCCGCATCGCGTCGGCGCTCGGCCTCTCGCCGTCCGACATCGTGCCGCGCATCCACGAGGCGATCCGCGCGCCCGTCAAGCCCTTGCGGGTCGCGACAGGGGTCGTGCAGGAGATCGTCGAGACCGAGGCGCCGCTTGCCCAGCTGCCGGTGCCGCGCTTCTTCGAGCGCGAGGAGCGGCCATACATCACTGCCGGCGTGATCCTGGCGCGCGATCCACACACCGGGCGGGGCAACGCCTCTTTCGCCCGCTTCGTCATTCATGACGGGCGGACCGCCATGGTGGGTATCGCGCCGAACCACCATCTGGCGCTCTTTTCACGCCGCGCTGCCGAAGCTGGAAAGGCCCTGCAGATCGTGGTCGCCATCGGCGCTCATCCAGCGATTCAGCTGGCGGCATGCCTTTATCTCGGCGTGGGCGACGACGAAATCGAATGTGCCGGCAGCCTGCTCGGCGCGCCTGTCCGCATGGTGCCAGCAAAAACCGTCGATCTTCTGGTGCCGGCCGACGCCGAAATCGTCCTCGAGGGTGAGATCGACGCGCGCCAGCCACTCGAGGAAGGTTTCGTCTCCGAATACCACGGCATGTACGAGAACTACGGGCCGGGCTTCCGAACGACCTTCTCCGCTCTGACGCATACCAAGGACGCCATCTACCAGGCGATCGAGCCCGGCTATCACCGCGAGCACGTCTACCTCGGCGCGTTGCCGATCGCAGCGAGCCTGCGAAGCGCGATTGCGGTCGTCGTCCCAAACGTACGCGATGTGGCGGTAACCGAAGCGGGCGCCGGCCGTACCGACATCGTCGTGCAGCTCGAGGCACCGCGGCCTGGCCAGGCGCGGCGCGCGATCTTCGCCGCTTTCGCCGCCGTCAGCTTGGTGAAGCGCGTAACGGTGGTCGATGCCGATATCGATCCTTGGGATCCCGTGGCCGTCGACTGGGCCCGGGTCAACCGCATGAAGCTCGAGCGTGACCTGCTTCTTGTACCGCACGCCGGCACCGACCGCTCCGAGTCGATGGAAGACGGAGGGCTCGTGACGAAAGCCGGGTTTGATGCCACCGCCAAGGCAAGCGACCGCGTCGAGGGAATCGAGCGAGCACTCCCGCCCCAAGCGCAGCGGGATGCCGCCCGGACGTGGCTGATGAATAACTTGCCGTCCGAAAGGCGTGGTTGGCTGAAGTAAGCTCGTTTTCATGCGGCCTGCATCATTGTGAGCGAAATTGGCGAAGAGCCGGCCGACAAGCTAAAACGGAACGAAGAATCCTTCACGACTTTATTATATTCGTCGATGGACTATCAGGAGCCAGCGTAATGGACCGCTTCGATCTCGGCGCCCACACGAGGAAGATCCGGACGTCGTCCGCGGAGGCACAGCGCTGGTTCGATCTCGGCCTGAATTGGTGCTTCGGCTTCAACCAGGAAGAGGGCGTGAAGTGCTTCCACAAGGCGCTCGAGTTCGACCCGAATTGCGTCATGGCGCATTGGGGCATCGCCTACGGCTCGGGGCCATTCTACAACCTCACTTGGCGAGACTACGGCAAAGCTGAGGCCGACCGTTTCACCAAGATTGCCTTTGAGCATCTTCAGATCGCTCTCAGGCTAAGCGCAGGGGTGGAAGATGCCGAGCGTCATCTGGTCGAAGCCCTGACCAGGCGCTTCCAAGAACCGAACGGCGTCAGACCCGAGCAATTCGACAAATGGGACGACGACTACGCCGCCGCGATGCGCCGAGTCCACAATGCCTTTCTCGACGACCACGACATCATAGCGCTTCTGGTCGAGGCCCTCATTACCCGCACGCCACGTCGCCTGTGGGACGTAAAGACGGGACTACCCGCGCGCAGCGCCGATACGCTGGAAGCCCTCGCACTCTGCGAGCGCTCGATGGCGATGACCGACAAAGCTGGCCAGCGCCCACATCTCGCGATCCTCCATCTGCACATTCACTTGATGGAGATGTCAAACTATCCCGAGCAGGCGCTGCAATCCGCAGAGCTACTGTCGACGATGGCGCCCGACGCCGGACACCTGAATCACATGCCCGGGCACATCTACGCGCTGTGCGGCGACTACGAGAAAGCCAAGATCGTGAGCGAGCGGTCGATCCGGGCCGACGACATGTATGCAGACTATGCGGGTTCGTACAATTTCTACGTCACGGCGCGTGGCCACGACCTGCATCTGATGATGCATACTTGCATGTTTCTCGGCCAATACTTTCCGGCACTCGCCGCGGCGGACAAGATCCGGAAAATCATGACTGAGGACATCCTCACCATGAAAGACCGTCCGAAGCTCGTCGCGACCACCGAAGCCTATTACGCGATGAAAATGCACGTGCTCGTCCGGTTCGGACGCTGGCGCGAGATCATCGAAGATCCGATGCCGGGTGATCCGAAGATCTACAAGGTCTCGATCCCGATGCATCATTATGCGCGCGGCATCGCCTATGCGACGCTCAAGGACCCTGTCGCTGCCGACCGCGAACGTACGCTCTTCCGCGACGCCATGGCCCGCATACCGGCAGACCATAAATACTTGAGCAACCTCGCGCACGCCACGTTGGGCGTGGCCGAAGCCATGCTCGACGGCGAGGTCGAGTATCACAGCGGCAACTACGAGCAGGCCTATGCCCGTCTTCGCGAGGCCGTGCACCGCGACGACAATCTCAGCTACACCGAGCCGTGGGCCTGGATGCACCCGCCGCGTCACGCGCTGGCCGCGCTGCTCATGGAGCAAGGGCACTATGCCGAGGCCGAAACTGTCTACCTGGACGATCTAGGGTTGAGCGGGCGGGTCCAGCGCTGCACCCAGCATCCCGACAATGTCTGGGCGCTTCACGGTCTGGTCGAATGCCTGCACCGGCGCGGCGAGACCGAAAAGCTACCGGCTCTCGAAGCGAAGCTCACCGCGGCTTTGACCAAGGTCGACGTCCCAGTCACCTCGTCATGCATGTGCAGGACCAAGATCTATCAGCCCAAAGAGTGCTGCTCTTAGGCGTGAAGCAGTTTGGCCGGGCGTCTATTCGTACCTGCGCCAGCGCGAATATCGGACAAAGGGCCAACTGCTATGATGTCCGCTTCTCTAATCGGCCGTTTGGGGTCAAGCGCTTTCAGACTATCCATCGCCACGGTGTCGATGTCGCTCGCGGGCTCGTGCTTCTCTACGGAATCGGCACCAAGGCCCTTCCAGGATGGGATCCGAAGACGAGGTGGAACAATCTATTCCGCGATCTTGCCGTCAGACGAATGGCAGAACCAAGCGGACCTGCGATCTCACCTCATCCATCGTCCCGCGAG
>PLYQ01000020.1:0-151 GCA_003153415.1 Rhodospirillales bacterium
GCTCGAGGCGCCGGCTCGACTGCACTCGATTGAGGTAGCCGTAGACATAGATCTTCAACAGCGTCGCGGGATGATAGGCCGGCCGTCCCGTCGCCTCCGACTCGACGCCGTCGAAGCCGAGTTTGCCCAGATCAAGCTCATCGACAAAGAC
>PLYQ01000020.1:240-4178 GCA_003153415.1 Rhodospirillales bacterium
GTCCGACGGGTGTCCGTAATGCGCACCAAAGCGGACGTCCGCCAACGCCTACAGAATTATGAGTCCACGACCTAGTCAAATCGGGCTGGCGCCCGCCGCCATGGGATGGCCCGGCGTCCATTTGCCCGCTTCGGCCAGGGTGATGAAATTCCAGACCTCACGGTTGAACGCGTCGGGTTCCTCGATGTTCACCGTATGGCCGGCCTTCGCGAACATCGCGAGGCCGGCGTTGGGCAGCACCTTCTTGAGGTAGAGGCTGGGCTGCAGGCAGGGCTCGTCCTCGTCGCCGCAGATGATCAGCGTCGGCAGGTCGAGCTTCTTCCACTCCGCCTCGAAGTCGTAGAGCGACGGCCGCTTGCCCTGGTACTCCGCCATGGTGTGCGCCGCGCCGGTGTCGGGATGCTCGGAGAGATACTTCACGAACTCGGCGAAGCCGCGCGGGTCCTTCTGCTTGAAGCGTGAGCGTGTCGGATTCCTCGTGAGGCCGTTGGCGTATTTCGCCATGCCCTCCGTGCGGATCTTGGCGGCAGTCTCCTGTGCACTCTGCTTGAACTGCTCGTGGCCCTCCCGTCCGGCGCCTGAACCGACCCCGGCCAAGGTGAGCGACAGTGCCCGGCCGGCGTAGAGACGACCGAAGTGCGCCGCGGCAAATGCGCCTTGTGACAGTCCTACGACATGCGCCTTGGCGATCTCGAGGTGATCGAGCATGTGCTTGGCGTCGTCGACGGCGTGCTTCTGGCCGTACATCATCGCCTGGTCGGGAACGTCCGAGCCGGGATAGCCGCGGAAGGAATAGGTGATGCAGCGATGCTTGCGGCTGAAGAAGCGCATTTGCGGCTCCCAGCTCCGCCAGTCGCCGCTGTACTCGTGGACGAACAGGATCGGCGTGCCGCTGCCAGCCTCCTCGTAATAGAGCTTCACGCCATCCGGGGTGGTCGCGTGCGGCATCGCTGGCTCCGTCGTGTGGTCTTACGCGCCGAAGCGTTCGAGCCGCTCCAGCACCGTGGGAATCTTGTCGTCGCTCACGTTGGCGAAGGCCAGGCGCACGAAGCGCTCCTGGCCGGCGCCGAACATGTCGCCGGGAATGGTGAGCAGGTTCTCCTCGTCGGCGAGACGCTTGGACACGTCGGTCGAGCGCTGGCCGGCGAAGGGGTGCTCGACGTAGGCGAAGTAGGCGCCGATGCTGACCAGCCGCCAGCGGTTGGAGCGCTGCAGACCGTCACCCAGCAGGTCGGCGCGCGATTTAAGCCCTTCGGTGTTGCGTCGCGCCCAGGGCAGCAGGTTGCGCATGCCGTAGAGTGCAGCTTCCTGGCCGAGTCGCGGCGGGCAGATCGACACGCAGTCCATTGCCTTTTCGATTTCGGCCATCAGCGCGGCGCCCGCGGTGACGCCGCCGACCCGATAGCCGGTGAGCGCAAAGACCTTGGAGAAGCTGTAGAGGTGCACCAGCGTGCCGCGCCATGCCGGATCGCTGAAGAGATCGTGCGGCCGCTCGCCGGCCGGCAGGAAATCCTTGTAAGTCTCGTCGAGAAGCAGGGCGATGCCGCGCTGCCGGGCGAGTTCGTAGAAGGCGTGAATGGTGGCGGGCGGATAGACCGCACCGGTCGGGTTGTTGGGCGAGATCAGCACGATGGCCCGCGTCTTGGGACCGATCAGCCGCGCTGCATCCTCGGCGTTGGGCACGGCGCGCGAGCCCGGGCGGAAATCGAGCGACACAGGTTCGATGCCCTGCATGCGCATCCACATGTCGTGGTTGAAGTAGTGAGGGCGGGGCAGGATTACCTGGTCGCCGGCTTTGGCGATGCTCATGACGGCGAGGCAGAAGGCCTGGTTGCAGCCCGACGTGATTCCGACTTCGCCGGCCTTGATCGGTGCGCCATAGAAAGACGACAGGTGCGCCGCGTAGTCCTCGCGCAGCACCGGAATGCCTAGGATCGGGGTGTAGCCGTGCATGGTCGGATCGAGCAGCAACTCGCCCAGATGCTTGCGTAGCTCCAGCGCCGGCGGATAGCCGGGCACCGCTTGGCTGAGATCGATCAACGGCCGCTCGGCGGGAAAACTGCGACCGAGCACCCAGCGTTTGGTTTCGCCTATGGGTGAGGGCGCGACAGCGGCGAGCCAAGGGTTGGCAACAGGGGCGTCTTGCATCTCAGATCGATTTCACAGTGATTTCCCGCACGATTGCCTAGCCTTCGGCCGGCCTTCGCGACCGCGTCGGCGGGCCGGAGCATCCGGGCGTAGCTGCCCCCTGTCAAATTCGCGCGGCCTCGCCCTCCTATTCGGAAATGCGTTGCTTGGTACGTGCCTTATGCATAGCATCCGGCCAAGGCTTCGTTTGAAGAGCCACCACCTCGCGGCAACGCGGGCATAGGGTCAGCCGGCCAGGTAGGGCGGCGTAGAGGAGGAAATACATGGCTTCCAGGAAAGTCAGTCGTCGTCGTTTCGTGGCCAGCACGGCTGCCGTGTCGACCGCCATGGTCGCGGCCCCCTTCGTGCGCGGCGCCTATGCCGCAGGCAAATTGTCGGTCGGCTTCTGGGACCACTGGGTGCCGGGCGCAAACGCCGTCACCGAAAAGCTGGTCAAGGAGTGGGCAGAGAAGGAAAAGGTCGAGGTCCAGCTCGACTTCATTACCACGCAGGGTAACAAGTTGCTGCTCACCGGCGCCGCCGAGTCGCAGGCAAAATCCGGCCACGACATCCTTGCCTTTACCTCTTTCTCGCCGGCGCGCTATGCCGAGCAGATGGTGCCGGTCAATGACGTGATGGACGAGTTGGTCAAGGCGAACGGTGCCGTCAACGGCACTGTCGAGTATCTCGGCAAGGTCGGCGGCAAGTGGCTCGCAGTGCCCGCGACCAATGGCAGCCAGATCAAGGGGCCGTGCTCGCGCATCGATCTCTTGAAGAAGCATGCCGGCATCGACATCCAGGCGATGTATCCCGCCGGCGCACCGCCCAAGGCCGATGACTGGAACCTCGACACCTTCCTCAAGGCGGCGGAAGCCTGTCACAAGGGCGGCAACCCGTTCGGCATCGGCGTTGGCAACACGGGCGACAGTGTCGACACCATCGGCGCGATCTTTCACGCCTACGGCGCGATGCTGGTCGATGCCAAGGGTGAGATCACGGCGAAGAGCGACCCCGTCCGCCAGGCCCTCGACTTCTACAAGAAGCTGATGGCCTTCTTGCCAAACGACGTGGCGGCGTGGGACGACGCCTCGAACAACAAGTGGCTGATCTCCGGCCAGGGCGCGCTGATCATGAACCCACCGAGCGCCTGGGCCGTTGCCAAGCGCGACGCGCCGCAGGTTGCCGAGCAGTGCTGGACTCACGGGTTTCCGGTCGGGCCGAAGGGACGCTTTGCACCGTTCGTGCCGTTCTTCTGGGGCACCTGGAACTTCAGCAAGAACCAGTCGGCGGCCAAGAGCCTGCTGATGCATCTGTCGTCGGCGGATTCGGCCGAGAAGATGGTGATCTCGTCGGGAGGCTACGACCTGCCGTCGTTCGAGAAGCTCACCACCTTCAAGGTCTGGGCCGAGGAAGGGCCGCCCAAGGGCACGCTCTATCACTATCCCAACCCGTACAAGCACCAGATTCTATCGGTCGCTGCGGCTCCGGCGCCCCACAAGATCGCCGAGCAGATTACCACCCAAGCCATTCCGACCCAGATGGCGGTCCGCTATTTCAAGGGCGAGCCGCTGGAGAAGACATTGGATTGGGCATCCAGCGAACTCGAAGGCTTCATGCGCAACTAGCACGAAGCGGAAAACAGCAGGACGTCGCCCGTCGGGGCGACGTTCTCGCCTGATCAACACAGCAGGAGCCGCACGGAGCACACCATGGCCGACATTGCCGCCCCCTCTTCGATGACCATGACGGGCGATCAGCGCAACAGCCTGCACAAGTTGATGCAGCGCAAGTCGACGATCGCCTTCCTGATG
>PLYQ01000210.1 GCA_003153415.1 Rhodospirillales bacterium
TGTCATGAGTTCCGTCGGGTGGTATGAGGACAGCGGTCATCGTCGCCACGATTGCTCAAGCGTGGCAGGGGAGCGATCGAGGCTAAGGACCATAATCGTCGATTCGAGGCGACCGGGCGTAGGTTGGGGCATGGAACGCATTCCGTGGACCACGCTGGACCGGCCGCCCGCGCCCTTCGCGGAGGCGCCCGCTGTTTTTTTCCTGTTTGTTTAACAGCAAGGCCCCCTCAGGAGCCTCGGCCAGGGAGAGAGGAGAATGAAAAGTCAGTACCCCGCCGCGCGGTCGACGACTTCCTTGAGCGGCGCCCCATCGAGGAAGCGGCCGAGATTGTCGACGAACAACTTCGCCACGAACTTGTCGCGCTGCGGATGCGGCCCGCCGATATGCGGCAGCACGACGATGCCCTCGGCTTTCCAGAACGGATGGTCGGGTGGCAGCGGCTCCTGGCGATAGACGTCGAGGATGGCGCCGGCGATTTTCTTGGACTTGGTGGCTTCGATCAGGTCGGCGTCCTTGATGAGATGGCCGCGGCCGAAATTGAGCAGCCAGGCGGTGGGCTTCATCATGGCCAGCCGCTCGGCATTGACGAAATTGTCGGTCTGCGGCGTGGCCGGCAGCAGCAGCAGCACGAAGTCGGAGCGCGCCAGTACGTCATTGGTGCGCTCGGCCGGCAGGACTTCGGCGACATGCGGCATCGGCGCCGGCCGGCGCTTGGTGCCGATCACGCGCATGCCGATCGCCGAGGCGATGCGCGCCACTTCCTGGCCGATCGCGCCCAGCCCCAGGATGCCCAGCGTCTTTCCGTTGAGCGGCTGCGGCGTGGTGTGCGCCCATTTGGCGAGCTTCTGGTTGGCCGCCGCCAGTGCATAGGGTTTGGCGACATAGAACAGCGCGCCGATGATGTTCTCGGGCATCGATTCGGTGTGCGTGCCGCGTGCGCAGGTGAGTGCCAGGCCTTGCGGCAGGTCGGGCAGCGCCAGCCAGCCCTCGACGCCCGCGGTCATCGCCTGCGCCCAGCGCAGTTTCGGCATGGCGGGCAGCATGCCGGGCGGCGGTGCGTAACACATCAGCGCCTCGGTGCGGGCGAGCTGGTCGGCCGACAGCTTGTCCTTGCGCGACACGGTATCGACGGCGACCCGATCGGTGAGGCCCGCCGCCTTGATGGCGTCGAGGTAGGCGGCGGTCTGGTCGGTCCAGAGAACAACGTGGGCACGATTGGTGGTCACAGTGACGCTCCGTATTTGGGCAGGGCTCAGGGCTTGGCGAACTTCAGCACGAACTCGTCCTTGGGCTGCGGCGGGTCGGGCGTGTTCTTGTCGCGCGGGTCGCCGGGATTGCGCAGGAAATTTCCCTCGGCCACCAGCTTGAAGCCGGCCGCCTCGACTTCCTTGCGCAGGAACGCTTCCTCGACGCGATGCAGGGTCCCTGACTCGGTGATGCCGGTGCCGGGCCGGCCGGAATGATCGGCGATGACGTAGATGCCGCCGGGCTTCAGCGCCTTGAACACGGCCTTGTTCATGGCGTCGCGATCGACCTTCAGGAATCCGAGGTCGTGGTAGTTGAACATCAGGGTCACCAGATCGAGGCGGCCGTCGGCCAGTTCGGCCGGCATGGGATCCTCGAACGGCCGGACCACCGATGTGATCGGCGCCGCGGCAATGCCGGCGGCCTTGAGCTTGTCCTGGCGGTCGGCCAGCGCCACGGGCGAGGGGCGCGGCGGGCCGGCGGGCGGTGGCGGTGCTGCCGCCGGGGCGGGCGTGGCTGCCGAAGAGGCGGATGGATTGGCGTTGCCCTCGGGCGCGGCCGGGCGCGGCGGCGGTGCCTGGTCGGGATTGCGCGGCCGGCTCTGGCCATAGACCTGGCCCGTGGGGCCGATCGAGCGGGCCAGCAGCTCCGTGGTGTAGCCGCCGCCGGCGCTGAGATCGACCGCCACGATGCCGCCGCGCAGGCCGATGAAGGCCAGCATGTCGGCGGGCTTGCGCCTCTGATCGTTGGTCCGGTCGGCGGCACTGCGGTCGGGGCTCGCCAGGATTTTGGCGATCTCCGCCGGGGTCAGGGTGGGGCCCGGTACTTGCGCCGTCGCTGCAGTAGCGCCCAGCAGCAGGCCGGCGCCGGCGGAGAGCGCTGTCAGGAGGTGATTTCGTGGTGAATTCATGGGTTTGTTCCTTGCCGGTTTGGCCATTTGTAGCAGCAATTGCCGCATCTTCCGCCCCCCGTCGCCGGCGCGCCACCGCGGGGCGAGGCGTGATGTTCGGCTTTGGCAGCTTGACAGAGCCCATAGGGTCTTGCTCCTTTGCGGCCGAGAGCGGCGGCTGCGAGCACACCATCATCTCATTTCATCTACAGGCTCGCTTGATAGGATACAGACTATGGCTACAGGCACGGTTAAGTGGTTCAATGCCACCAAGGGTTTCGGTTTCATTCAGCCTGACAGCGGCGGTAAGGACGTGTTCGTCCATATCAGTGCCGTCGAGCGTTCCGGCATGAACGGCCTCAACGAAGGCCAGAAGATCAGCTACGAAGTGGCCAGCGAGCGCGGCAAGGAAGCCGCCGTGAACCTGAAGGCGGTCTGACAAGACCCGGCTGAAAATATCGCGGTTTCACCGTCTCACTGCCCAAGGGTTGTGAGACGGTGAGACTGCCTTCGCCGGCCCATCGCTGCGGGCCGGCCAGACTAAATCGGCGCGGCTCTTACGGACGCGTCTTCCCCCACTTGATGTCGTAGGCCCGGTCGAAGGTCACGAACATGACGCATGCCTCCCTGCCTTGGCAGGTGAACTGGTGCGCCACGCCGCCTGCCATCATGGCGAACCCGCCCGGCCCGAGTACTGTCGGCGGATGATCGACCATCTCCGCCAACTCCTCGCCGGCCACCATGATCAGCTGCTCCTGCGCGGTGTGGGAATGCCACGGCACGACGCATCCGACGGGCGCCTTCAGGATCCAGGTCGAGGGACCGGTCGCGGGATTGCCGATCTGGAGTGCCGAGGCAAGACAGGCCACGTCGAGGTCGGGTGCGAAGGGCACGGACGCCAAAGGCCTGATCGTTCCCGCCATCGGGCCTTGCGAAACGGCAGCGCCGACGGCGAGAAACAAGAGTGCCGCCGCGGCGAGGAAGATTCGAACCATCTTAGCGGCGAAACTCATACTCGCCTCCGTAGCAGTGCCTGCACATAATCAGCTCGTCGCTGACGCGGCGGCATGTCAGATCGTTCATTGGCGGCCCCATCCAACTGGTTGGGGCGCCGCATTGAACTTTCGGCTGTGTCGTACGCAGTGTTCCATCGCTGGCAAAGGTGGCTGTTACTGGGGCAACACAGACGTACGAGCCCAGGGAGGGGCATACTCTGCTCTCCTCCCGCCGGCCCGATCCGTTGTCGCCAAAACAAATAGTGCCGGCCTTTATCGAGCAGTCCTCACTGCGCCCGTTGGGATAACGTAAAGCCTCCATTGAATCGCGACCGATCTGCCAGCATCCCGCGAGCATGCTCAGGTCCTTTTTCTCCCAACGGTCGGCCGGCACCGACGGTGGCGGCTTTGCCGGTTCCGGCGGCTTAGGCGGTGGTGGTGGCGGTGGTGGCGGTTTGAGCAGCGCCGTCTGCTGGGGACGCGGCTTTCCGGCGTGGGTCGGCAGCTCAAGCGGCGGCGTCCGTGGCGGCGGGATGCTGGCGCAGGCGAGGTTCTTTTGCGCGAGGTCGAGTTCGAGCTGGTGGACCTCCTTGCTGAGCGCTACGCGGCGCGCCGACTCGGCCGACAGCGCGGTTGGTGTGGTGGGGCAGAAGTTCCAGCCGAGGCTCAACATCGACAGGCCGCAGGCGTGCAGCAGCACGCCGCCGCCTGCCGCGACGATCGCAGCGAACGCCAACCACAGGGCGACCGACAGGACTCGGCCACCGGCGCGGCCGGTCATGGCTGAACGGATTGCATGGCCTTCCCCCTGTCGGGAATTTCCCAGAGCCCAGAGCGTCGGGCAACCGCAACCGGCCGCCTAGAGCCCGGCCTGCCACTCCGCGCGGACGCCGGCGTCGGTCTCTGTTGCCGCTCGCCGTCGCCGCTCGACCTGCTCCGGCGCTAACCGCCCCAGCGCCCACACCGCCGCACCGCGCACCAGTGGTGAAGGATCGGCCAGCAGCCGCTCGACGGCCGGTAAGGAGGCGGGCGTGCCGCTGTTGCCCAGCGCATAGGCGACGTTCCTGAGAAAGCGGTCGCGGCCGATACGTTTGATCGCCGTCCCCGCGAAGCGGCGGCGGAAGGCTCGGTCATCGAGCGTGGCGAGATCGGCCAATGCCGGCGCGTCTGTTGCGGGTCGCGGCGCCAGTGCTGTCTCGCGTGCCGCTTGAGCGAACTTGTTCCATGGGCAGACGGCCAGGCAATCGTCGCAGCCATAGATGCGGTTGCCGAGCAGCGGGCGCAGCTCGCGCTCGATCGCGCCTTCATGCTCGATGGTGAGGTAGGAGATGCAGCGTCGCGCGTCGAGCCTGTAAGGCGCCGGGAAGGCGTTGGTCGGACAGACGTTGAGACAGGCATGGCACTCGCCGCAATGGTCGGTCTCGGCTTTATCGGTCGGCAGCTCGATCGACAGCAGCAGCTCGCCCAGGAACAGCCACGAGCCGAAGCGGCGCGACACCAGGTTGGTGTGCTTGCCCAGCCAGCCGTGGCCCGCCGCCTGCGCGGTCGGCTTTTCCATCAGCGGCGCGGTATCGACGAAGACTTTCAGCTCGTGCCTATAAGTGTCCCAGATAAAGCGGCCGAGCGCCTTGAGCTTCGTCTTCATCACCTCGTGATAATCGCGGCCCTGGGCATAGACCGAGATCGCCGCGCGATCGGTATGGTCGAGCACGCCCAGCGGATCGCCGGCCGGCCCATAGTTGAGCGCCAGCGACACCACGGTCTTCGCTTCCGGCCATAGCGTCTGCGGATCGGCGCGCTCGGCACTACGCTCGCCCAGCCAACTCATGTCGCCCTGCCAGCCGTCTTCGACGAACTGGGCGAGACGTCCCAACCGCTCGGCGCGCGCCGCAGGATCGAGGCGCGCGGCTGCAAAGCCTACGGCATCGAAGCCGAGCTTCAGTGCCGCGGCGCGGATGGCGTCGCGCAGCTCAGCCGGGCTTGCCTTCTTCGGCGGTCGTTTGGGGACGGGAGGTTTGCGGCTCATCCGCGCTCGCGGCTCATCCCCGGCCGCGGTAAGAGGCCACCCCTTGGTCGGGCAGCCACAGTCCCTTGGGCGGCTCGCCGGTCTGCCAGAAGACGTCGATCGGCATGCCGCCGCGCGGATACCAGTAGCCGCCGATCCGTAGCCAACGCGGCTTCAGTTCCTTCACCAGGCGCTGGCCGATCGCCAAGGTGGTCTCCTCATGAAAGCCGGGATGATTGCGGAAGCTGCCGAGGAAAAGTTTCAGCGACTTGCTCTCGATCAGCTTGGCGCGCGGCGCGTAATCGATCACGAGATGGGCGAAGTCGGGCTGGCCCGTGACGGCGCACAGGCAGGTGAATTCCGGCGCCGTGAAGCGCACGAGATAGAGCGCGCCCGGATCGGGGTTGGGCACGCACTCGAGCAGCGCCTCGTCGGGTGAGGCCGGCCGGGTGGCCAATCGGCCGAGTTGCTTCAGATGGGTATATTTAGCCATGCCCCATCATATGCTAAGCGGGCGTCCATGACTCACCGGGTTGCCATCGTTGGCGCCGGACCTTCCGGCTTCTATGCGGCCGACGGGCTTTTACGCGCCAGGCCCGACCTGCGCATCGACCTGATCGACCGCCTGCCGACGCCGTTCGGCCTGGTGCGGGCGGGCGTGGCGCCCGACCACCAGGGTACCAAGGTGATCGTGCGCCAGTTCGAGAAGCTTCTGGCCCAACCCGACGTGCGCTTCGTTGGCAATGTCGAGATCGGCCGCGACCTCACCTGGGAGGAATTGCGGGCCGACTATGACGCGGTGATCGTGGCCATCGGCATGGTGCTCGACAAAAAGCTCGGCGTGCCGGGCGAGGACCTGCCGTTCGTCTGGGGCTCGTGGCGCTTCGTCGGCTGGCTGAACGGCCATCCCGATTTCCGCCAGGGTCCCGATCTCGCCAAGGTCCGCAAAGTGGCGGTGATCGGCAACGGCAATGTGGCGCTCGACGTCGCGCGGGTGCTGGCCAAGAGCGCCGACGAGATGGCCAAGAGCGACATCGTGCCGGAGGCGGAGGCCGCGATCGCGGCGGCGCCGCTCCGCGACATCTATGTGATCGGCCGGCGCGGGCCGGAGCAAGCCGCTTTCACCAACAACGAGCTCGGCGAAATGGGCCGGCTCGGCCGCGCCGTGGCGCTGGTCGATGCCGATGCGCTCAAGGTCGAGGCGCCGGCCAGCGATCCCACGCCGGAGCGACTGCGCAAGGCCAAGAACCTCGAGCTCCTGCGCGGATTTTCGGCCAACAAGCCGGGCAGCAAGCCGGTCTCGCTGCATTTCCTGTTCAACGCGGCACCCAAGGCCTTCGGCGAGGGGAGTGTCGAGTTGACGACTGGTAAACTTGCGGCCGATCTCGTCATCACCTGCATCGGCTACACCGGCGAGGATTATCCCAAGGGCGAGGGCGTCTTTCCGGTCGGCTGGGCCAAGCGCGGTCCGACCGGCACCATCCCGGCCAACCGCGCCGAGAGCCACGCCGTGGCCGAGCAGGTGCTGGCCTGGCTTGGCAAGCGCGATCCCAAGAGCGGCACCGATCCGATGCCGCTGTCGATCGACTTCGCCGGCTGGCACCGCATCGACAAGGCCGAGGTGGCGGCCGGCAAGCCGCTCGGCCGGCCTCGCGTGAAGTTGACCGACTGGCAGGCGCTTTTGGACGTCGCACAAAGCGACTGACGGGGAGGGCTGACGGCCCTATCCTCTGCCCGGGGAGTTCATCGAGGGGAAGTTCATGCTGGCCATCACTCGCCGAACCGTCGTTTGTGCGCTTGCCGCTGCCGTTGCCTTTGCTGGAACGGCCAGCGCCGAGACAGTGCTCAAGGTCGCGCTGCATTCCGACCTCAAGATCATCGATCCGATCTGGACGACGGCGCTGATCTCCACCCATCACGGCAGCATGGTCTACGACACGCTGTTTGCGGTCGACGACAAGCTCGCGGTCAAACCGCAGATGGTCGACAAGTGGGAGGTCTCGCCCGACAAGCTCACCTGGACCTTCACCCTGCGCGATGGCCTCGAATGGCACGACGGAAAACCGGTGACCGCCGAGGATTGCGTCGCCTCGATCAAGCGCTGGGGCGCCAAGGATTCGATGGGCCAGAAGCTGATGGGCGTGGTGGCCGATCTTTCTGCCCCCGACGCCAAGACCATCAAGATGGTGCTGAAGGAGCCGTACGGCCTGGTGCTCGAGTCGCTCGGCAAGTCGAGCTCGAACGTCCCCTTCATGATGCCCAAGCGCATCGCCGACGGCGATCCCAACACGCAGATCACCGACGCCACGGGCTCGGGCCCGTTCATCTTCAAGAAGGACGAATGGAAGCCGGGTGAGAAGGCAGTCTACCTCAAAAACCCCAAATACAAGCCGCGCCCCGAGCCGGCCTCGGGCCTGTCCGGCGGCAAGCTAGCCAAGGTCGACCGGGTCGAATGGATCACCATCCCCGACCAGCAGACGCAGGTGAGTGCGCTGCTCAATGGCGAGATCGACCTGATCGAGATCGTGCCGCCCGACCTGCTGCCGCTTCTGCAGAAGGACAAGAACGTCAAGATCATGGTGACCAACACCGCGGGCCGGCAGTACGACATGCGCTTCAATGTGCTGCACAAGCCGTTCGACAATCCCAAGGTCCGCCAGGCCGTACTCTACGCGCTCGACCAGAAGGCGTTCCTCGAGGCCAATGTCGGCAACCCTGCCTACTACAAGGAATGTAGGTCGGTGTTCCCCTGCGGCTCGCCGCTCGAATCGACCAAGGGCTGGGAGGACAAGCTTTCCGGCAATACGGCGAAGGCCAAGCAGATCCTGCAGGAGGCGGGCTATGACGGCACGCCTGTCGTGCTGATGCACCAGACCGACACCGCGGGCCACAACAACCTCGCCACGGTGGCCAAGCCGCAGCTCGAGGCGGCAGGCTTCAAGGTCGATCTGCAGTCGATGGACTGGCAGACGCTGGTCACGCGTCGCACCAAGAAGGACCCGCTGGACAAGGGGGGCTGGAGCGCCTTCTTCACCTCGTGGGGCTCGACCGACGTGATGAATCCGGTGTCGGCCGCTTTCCTCAATGCCGCCTGTGACAAGGCGACGTTCGGCTGGCCGTGCGACGAAGCGCTGGAAAAGCTGCGCGACGCCTACGCCAAGGAGACTGACCCGGCCAAGCAGAAGGCGATCGCCGAGGCCGTGCAGCTCCGCGTGATCGATTATCCGACGTTCGCGCCGCTCGGCCAGTTCACCACGCCGACGGCGATCCGCAGCAACGTCGATGGCCTGCTCCAGACGCCGTCGCTGGCGCTGTGGAACGTCGAGAAGAAGTGAACGTTCCGCACCGCGTTCTGCTGCCTCTGCTGGCAGCGCTTGGACTCGCCGCGGCGCCGCCGGCTTCGGCCGAGACGGTGTTGCGCGCCGCCATGCATTCGGACCTCAAGATCATCGATCCGATCTGGACCACGGCACTGATCTCGGCCCATCACGGCTACCTGGTCTACGACACGCTGTTCTCGCTCGACGAGACGCTGCAGGTCAGGCCGCAGATGGTCGACAAGTGGGAGATCTCGCCCGACAAGCTCACCTACACCTTCACCCTGCGCGACGGGCTCGAATGGCACGACGGCACGCCGGTCACCGGCGCCGACTGCGTGGCCTCGATCAGGCGCTGGGGCGCGCGCGATTCGACCGGCCAGACCCTGATGTCGTTCATCGCCGAACTCACGGCGCCCGACGCCAAGACGATCAAGATGGTGCTGAGCGAGCCGTTCGGCCTGGTCATCGACATGCTTGGCAAGACCGGCGGCAATGTCGCCTTTATGATGCCCAAACGTGTCGCCGAGACCGACCCCAACAAGCAGATCACCGACGCCACGGGCTCGGGCCCGTTCATCTTCAAAAAGGATGAGTGGAAGGCCGGCGAAAAGGCGGTCTACGTCAAGAACCCCAAATACAGGCCGCGCAACGAACCGCCGTCCGGCTTCTCGGGCGGCAAGGTCGCCAAGGTCGACAGGATCGAATGGATCTGGATTGCCGACACCCAGACTCAGGTGAATGCCCTGCTGAACGGCGAGATCGATCTGATCGAGGCCATGCCCTACGACCTGCTGCCGCTCGTGGAAAAGGACAAGAACATCAAGGTCCAGGTGATCGACAAGGCGGGCCGCCAGTACGTCATGCGCTTCAATACGCTGCTGAAACCGTTCGACAACGCGAAGGTGCGACAGGCCGCGGTCTATGCGCTGAAGCAGAAACCCTTCCTTGAGGCCAACGTCGGGGACGCGCGCTTCTACCGCGAATGCAAGTCGCTGTTTCCCTGCGGTCTGCCGCTCGAATCGTCGAAAGGCTGGGAGGATCGGCTGAACGGCGACACCGCGAAGGCTGCGCAGCTCCTGAAAGAGGCGGGCTATGACGGCACGCCGATCGTCATGCTGCACCAGACCGATCTGGTGAACCACAATAGCCTTGCGCCTGTTGCCAAGCCGCAACTCGAAGCGGCGGGCTTCAAGGTCGATATGCAGTCGATGGACTGGCAGACGCTGGTTTCACGCCGCACCAAGAAGGAGCCGCCGGCCCAGGGCGGCTGGCACCTCTTCTTCACCTCGACGGGTGCGCTCAGCGTGCCCGATCCAGTATCGAACTTCTTCTTTAACGCCTCATGCGACAAATCGATGTTCGGCTGGCCGTGCGACGGCGAGATTGAGAAGCTGCGCGCGGCTTATGCGCGCGAGACCGATCCGGACAAGCGCCGCGAGATTGCGCAGGCGAGCCAGGCTCGCGCCCTTGAATATCCGACCTACGTGCAGCTTGGCCAATTCACTGTGCCGACGGCGCTCCGTTCGAACGTGACGGGCTTGCTGACGGCGCCGGCCATCACCTTCTGGAACCTCGAGAAGAAATGACGGCGTCAGCCGTCACCTCGGGCAGAGTAACCTCCGCCCTGTAGCGAAGCGCGTAGTCGAAGGGTCTTGTCCGCATTGGACAAGGTCTCTCCACTCCGCCGCGCTTTGCACGGCTCCGGTCGAGACGACGGAAAGCTTAGTCGAGCCGCACGCTCACGCCCTCGAGGCCCTTCCTCGATGGCGGGAAGCGCTTGGTGACCTCGGCGTCGTGGCCGGGGATCACCATCTCGATCCGGCCGTCGGCCAGCTTCTTCAGCTTGTCATAGCCCGCCAGCATGTCGGCCACCGAATAGACGATGGCAAACAGCTTGTCGTTGTTGATGCCCCAGAAATAGTGCGAGGCGTCAGAGGCGAGCACGAGCCAGCCGTTGCGCGTATTGACGCGTACCGACTGGATGCCCGGCGTGTGGCCGCCGATCAGATGCACCGACAGGCCGGGTTGGATCTCCTCGTCGCCGTCGTGGAACACCACGCGCTTGCCGTAGAGCGCGCGCACCATGCCGACGATATCCTCGACCTCGTAGGCATGCTGGAAAGGGTCCTTGCACATGTGCCGACCGGTGGCGAACTGCATCTCCTTGTCCTGCAGATGAAAGCGCGCCTTGGGGAAGCGGTCCCAGTTGCCGACATGGTCGTAATGCAGATGGGTGATGATGACGTCCTCGACCTCCTTGGCATCGACACCGACCTCGGCCAGCATGTCGGCGGGATTCTTGGCGACGATGCGGCCGCGCTTCTTGCCGATCTGCGTGTTGAAGCCGGTGTCGATCACGATCGGCTTGCCGCCGATGGTGCGGTGGCCCTCTTCGTCGAGCGGGATCGCCACCCAGACGAAATAATCCATCGGGAAGTCGGCATCGTGCGGGTCGGGGGTGATCTGGACTTCCCAAGCCTTGCGCGGCAGGTGGGCGTACTTGACCGCATGGACCTCGTAGATGGGCGTCGAACGCATTTTTGTTTCCTTCCCCGTGAGCCGTTGCCGGGAGGGTAGCCCGTCGCCGGGCTCGCGCGCTATACTGCCAGCATGGTCGATAGGGACCTCCTTGGACGGCGAATTAGCACCCCGGTTTGCACCGCAAACCGCTGCGTAGCTGCGTTCGCTCTCTATTCATCCAAGGAATCGTCCGATGTCCGCCGTACTCGCTCTCAAGCGTAGCAATTCCACCGTCCGATACTGTTTCGAAGCCGACGCCGAGCCGGGCGTGCTACCGCGCGCGCTCGAGCTCTTGGCCAAGCGCGGCCTCGTGCCGGCACGGGTCTTCGCCCAGGCCGATGACGGTGCCTTGTCCGTCGAAATCGAGGTCGAGGGGCTCGCCCCCGACACCGCCGAGCATGTCGGTCGATGCCTCAGCGAGATCGTCGGCGTGAGGCAGACCTTCTAGGCCAAACCCGCTAG
>PLYQ01000314.1 GCA_003153415.1 Rhodospirillales bacterium
AGGGTGATGGCGTAGAACGGCAGGCCGCGCCAGGTGTTGACCATGATGAGCGAGAACATCGCCAGGTACGGATTGCCGAGCCAGCTCGGGCCGGGGTCGGCGATGCCGGTATGCACCAGCGCCCAATTGACCACGCTGAAGGCCGGATCGAGGATCCACTGCCAGGCGATGGTCGACAGCACGGTCGGCACGATGAACGGCAGCAGCAGGAGCGCGCGCGTCAGGTTCTTGAAGCGGAAGTTCTGGTTCATCACCAGGGCAAGCCCCAGGCCGCCCACCATTTTCAAGATCGTCGCGGCGATGGTGTAGACGAAGGTGTTGACCACCACCTGTCGGAACACCGAGTCGTGCCAATCGGCGATGAAATTGGCGAAGCCGATGAACACACCCGGCTGGGCCACCGGCCGGTTCTGCAGGCTGATCCAGATGCCGTAGAAGAAGGGATAGCCGACCAGCGAGATCAGGAACGCGACCGGCAGCGCCACCATCAGCCAGCTGAACACGCCCTCGCGCTCCAGCCAGCGGCCGAACGAGAACGCCTGCCGCCGGCGCACCAGCGCCGGCGCGAGCGATTGCACCGTCATCCACTTACGCCGTTTTGTAGATCTGCGTGAGCTGCGCCTTGGCGTCGGCGATCACTTCCTTGGTCGATTTGCCGGCGCAGGCCTTGGCGAACATGTCGATCACGACAAATTTTGCGATGGTCTCGGACTGCGCCCGGCTGAGCGGCTGGGGCCAGCCCGGCAGATGCGCGGTCTTGAGCGCATCGCGGTAGGGCAGGTTGCGCGGTTCGACCTTCCACATCGGCGCGTCGTCGTAGCCGTGCAGGAACGGCTGATAGTACGTGACTGCCACGTCGTACCACGGGCCGAGCTGCTTGGGCGCCATCAGCCAGCGCAGGAAGTCCTTGGCCGCCTGCTTGTCTGGGGTATGGGAGAAGATCGCATGGGCCTGCGGATTGAGCATGTGGAAGCGGCCCTTCGGTCCCTTCGGATTTTCCGACTGGTCGATCACCTTGGCCATGTCGGGGAAGTCCTTCTTGGCCCCCCACAGGATCGACTCGGCGTTGTTAGTGCAGGAGATCTGCTCCGACAGGAAGGCCTTGTTGTTGCTGACGTCGGTCCAGGCCAGGCAGTCCTCGAGCATGGTCTCCTTGTAGAGCCGGCGGCAGTAGTCGATCGCGCGCGCGGTCTCGTCGGAATCGATCACGATGGTCTTGCCGTCGGCCTCGACCTCGCGCGCACCGTAGGACCACAGCAGCGGATAGAGCCAGCCGTGATTGTCGCCGAAGCCGTGGCCGAGCTCGAAGCCGAACGGATGGCCCGCCTTCTTCAGCTTGATGCCGGCCTCCAGGAGCTCGTCCCAGGTATCGGGGAATTTGTCATAGCCGGCCTCCTTGAACCAGTCGGTGCGCCAGTTCATCAGCTGGCCGATGTTGGCGTACGGGATCGCCTTCCATTTGCCGTTGACCACCACGGCTTCCTGCGCCGATTCGTACCAGCCGCCACTTTCCTTGCCGACCTCGGCGGCAATGTCGCTCACATCGACGAGCTTCTCGTCGAACAGGAAGGCCCAGTTGAAGCCGACCGTGGACATGTCGGGGCCGCTGCCGTTCTCGGCCGCGGTGGTGACGCGGGTCAGCAGACTCCCGACGCTCACCACGTCGTAGTTCACCTTGATACCCGTCGCCTTCTCGTAGGCCGCCGACAGGTTGTTCTTGAAGAAGGCGTCGTACGGCGGGATGAACGAACTTTCGTGCATCATCGTGAGGCTCTTCGGCGCGGCCCGTGCGACGCCCGATCCGAGCAGCGTGCCGGCGGCGCCGAGGGCGGTAAGCTTAAGCACATCTCTACGCGACTGACGGGAAATAGCGACCATACCTAAGCCCCCCTTAGCGTTTTGATGGCGAAGCATAGCCGAGGCGCAGGGCGTGTCCACCACCTCGATGGCTCGCCGATTCGCGGGAAGTCCGCAAATGTCCGCTCCGCCTAACCCCTCTTCCAGGTCGTGCCCTTCGGCCCGTCCTCGAGGATCACGCCTTTGGCCTTGAGATCGTCGCGGATGCGGTCGGACTCCTTGAAGTCCTTGGCCTTGCGCGCCGCCTGACGGGCGGCGATCGCGGCGTCGATCTCGGCATCGGTCGGGCCAGATGCGCCCGCGGGCGTCCAGCGGAACCACGCTTCGGCATCCTGCTGCAACAGGCCGAGCGCGTTGGCGCCGGCACGCAGCGCCGCCGGATCGGCGAGCCGATGGATGGCGCCGATCGCCATCGGCGTGTTGAGGTCGTCCGACAACGCATCTTCGACCGGCTGCGGGACGGCGGCACTGGCCTTCGCGTCCTTGCTGCGCAACGCGCCATACCAGCGGTCGAGCGTCGCCTTGGCGTTGACGAGCCCCTCGTGCGTGAAATCGAGCGGCTGGCGATAGTGCGCCGAGAGCAGCAGTAGCCGGATCGCCTCGCCGGGGAACTGGTCGAGCAGTTCGTGCACGGTAAAGAAGTTGCCGAGCGACTTGCTCATCTTCTCGCCGGAAATGTTGAGGAAGCCGTTATGCATCCAGTACTTCGCCATCAGCGCGTGGCCGAAAGCGCTGCGGCTCTGCGCGATCTCGTTCTCGTGG
>PLYQ01000073.1:0-1179 GCA_003153415.1 Rhodospirillales bacterium
TGTACGAAGCATTTCCTTCAATTGCATATTCCGTCCGGCTGATCGCGGCGCGTTTACGCGCCTCAGCCGGACGGAATATGCTCTGACTATCAACGCTTCGCGGGCTGCACCTCCACGGGCCGGCGCGGCATCAGCGGCGCGGCGCGGATGCCGTTGAGGTCGATCTCCGGCATCGCGACCTTGAGCTGGCGCAACACGCCGTTGGCCAGTTCGTTGTAGTCCGCGAAGCTTCGCCGCAGCCGGCCGCGCCACGACTGCGCGCCGCCGTTGGCGTGCAGTTCGAAGGCCGATTCGCGCGCCTCCAGCGCCGACGACACGTGGTCCCACGTCATGTTCAGCAGGGCAGCGCGCTGCGTTGCGCTGTAGCCGCCGCCGGCGAAGGACTCCTCCAGCCCGGCCGCCACCTCGGGCGCAGCGAGGTCGCGGTCGGTCGGCGCCACGACCAGCGAGGAGCCGGGAACGATGCGCAGGATCTCGCTCATGCGCGGGCGGGCCTGCAGCAGGGCGAGGCTGCCCGCCGCGAGATGGCACGGGTTGGGATAGCAGTAGCCCGCCGCCGTGAAGAGAGGATCGCGCTCGGCCGCGACCTGGCAGCTGCGCACGGTCTGCACCGTGGTCATGAGGTCGAGCAGGTAATCGACCGTCACGTCGTGCGTGGCGAGCCCCATCGCGTGCGTGCAGGCGAGCCCCAGCCCGAGGGTGAACTCCGCCTTCGCCAGCCAGCAATAGAGCTGATGCCAGAATAGCCAGCGCGCGATCGCTTCGGGCGACGGATCGACCAGGAAGACGCGTTCCCACGGGATGTGCACGTCGTCGAGCCACATCTGCCCATCGAGCTCGTCGTAGCGGCTGCTGAGAGGTGCCACGAACGGGTTGGCATCGCGCGTCGAGGGTCGGCGGCAGATCACGGTGACGCCCGGCGCATTCACCGGCACCACGAAGGTCGCGCGCTGCCTGTCGTACTCGGCGCCGCAGATCGCGCCGATATAGACATCCTCGGCGTAGGCCGGACTGGTATGCATGCCGACCCGCCCGCGTACCACGAGGCCTGAGTCGGTCTCGCGCACGACCTTGAGCGCCGCACGCTCGGCCGGATCTGGGCGCATGCGCTGACCGATGGTCGCCGAGCCCGAGGAGAAGGTCAGGAACCGGCCGGTGCGGACGATGCTCTGGCGATAG
>PLYQ01000073.1:1201-13644 GCA_003153415.1 Rhodospirillales bacterium
GTCGAGACTGTCGCGCGCCATTGGGGATCGACGTGACGGTCGTACCAGGCGACATATTCGTCGACCATCGCCCGCGTGGCGGGATGCGTCGTGACATCCGGGACGGCGCCCTCGCCCACCACCCAGACCTTGCGCCCATCGCGCAATGCCGCGCGGTATTCCGAGCCTGTCCGCAATTCGTGCATCCGGATCCTCCCCTTTTCGACCTGCGCCTAATCGAGCGCTTTCGCCCACTTCTCCGACCAGACGTGCAGCGGCAGGAAAAGGCGTAGCAGTTCCTTGCCGAGTGCCGTGAGACGATAGCCGCTGTCAGGGTCGAGTTCGACCAGCCGCGCCAAGCGCAGCTCGCCAAGACGGCCGTTGACGATGGTCGGGCTGGCGCCGATCAGATCCTGCAGCTCGCGGAAGCGCTTGGGCTGCTCGCGCAACTCCCAGACGATACGCAGCACCCAGCGCCTTCCCAGCAGATCGAGCAGCGCCATGATCGGCCGGCCGGTCCGGGAACCGCGGACGCGCTTGGCCATCTATTTCCCCTCTCCAACTATTTCAACTTGTTACTACATTTTCTGTAGCGTTGCCTGGGAGTTTACTACATAAACTGTAGCGTGTCCCGCATCACCCCCGCCGTCCCGCCATACGAACCCGCCATCGCTGAAGCTCTTCAGCGAATCATGCCGCCCGGGCTGGAGCCGCTGGTGCTGTTCCGCACCATGGCCAGGAGCCCGCACGTCTTCACCAAGATGTTTGCCGGCGGCCTTCTGGACAAAGGTCCGCTCAGCCTGCGCCAGCGCGAGATCGTGATCGACCGCACCACGGCGCGGCTGGGCTGCGAATACGAATGGGGCGTCCATGTCGCGCTGTTCGCCGAGAAGGTAGCCTTTGGCCCTGCGGAGATCACGGCGATCGTAAAGGGCCCGGCCGACGCCTCCTGCTGGACGGCCGACGAACAGGCGCTCGTGGCGCTGGTCGACGACCTGGTCGACCGCCGCACCATCGGCGAACGCACATGGCAGTCCGTGTCAGCGCATTTCGACGAGGCGCAGATCCTCGAAGCAATCGCGCTGGTCGGCTACTACCACACCATCAGCTTCCTCTGTAACGGCCTCGCGCTGCCGCTCGAAAGCTACGGCGCACGCTTTCCGGCATGAGGGCTATTGGTTGGGCCGGCGCGTCGCCTGGACCAGCCGGTACATGCCGTCGATGTTGAGCTGGCTCATCTGCTCGTAGCCGCCCCAGTCCTTGTACTTGGAGAGGTCGACGATCTTCTTGGTCTCCTCCAGCGACTTGCCGGCACGCGCCGCAGCCAGTACCTGGGCGCGCAGATCCTCGAGGTAAAGTCGGAAGTTGGTGACGTCGGCCTTGTTGCCGAGCTGACCGTGTCCCGGCGCAAGGATATCGAACTCCATCGCCTCGACCCGGCGCAAAGACTCGAGCCACTCATCGAGATAGGCGTCTGGAAAGTCGCGGAAGGCCACGCTCTTCACAGGAATGAAATCGACGGCGAAGACGATCTTCTCCTTGGGAAAGCGCATCACCAGCGAATTGTTGGAGTGATTGCGCCCGACATAGATCAGCTCAAGAACCGTGCCTCCCAGTTCGATGGTGGCCTTGTCGGAGAAGGTGACCTGAGGCACCGCCGTCGGCCGCTTCTCGCCCACGATCGCGGCCTTGGCATTGTCGTGCGCCACAAAGGTGGCGGTGTCCCACGCTTCGCCGCCGGAGATGTGGTCGGCGTGATCGTGGCTGTAGACCGCGAACTTGATCGGCTTGTCGGGCCAGCGCTTCTTCATTTCGTCCTTGAGCCAGGTCGCAGCGGCGGCGTTGATCGGATCGGTGGCGATAATGCCGGCCGACGTCACGGCAAACACCGAGAAGTGGCCATTGTTGCGGAAGCGATAGACCTCGCCGGAAATCTTGGTGATCTCGCGCACTGCGGGCGATACTTGCGCCACAGCTGGCATGGCAAAGGCAACACCGGCAAGAGCAATCGCGGCCACAATACAACGTCTCATAGAACTCTCCTGCATTCTGACTGACCGCGACGGTGCCCAAGCGCCACGACCGGCGCGACACACATTTCCGTGTGCGTGGCTAGCGCTTGAACAGGCGGTCGAGGCCCAGAATCAGAAGGCCGAAGCACAGCCCCCAGAAGGCCGAGCCGACGCCGATCAAGGTGACGCCCGAGGCTGTGACGGCAAGCGTACCGGCGGCGGCCAGCCGGTCCTGATCGGCCGCAAGTGCGGCGCCCATGGCGCTCGCCATCGAGCCCAGCAGCGCGGTGCCGGCGACGGTGGCCAGCAGCGCCGGCGGCAGAGCGCCGAACAGGCCGACCAGCGAGGCGCCGAACAGCGCGATCAGCGCCCAGAAGAAGGCGTAGAACGGCCCGGTCATCCAGCGCTTGGCGGGATCGGGATGGGCGTCGGGGCCAGTACAAAGTGCGGCCGAAATCGCCGCCAGGTTGGAAGTGTGAGCGCCGAGGAACGCCGTGCCCAGCGACACTGCACCGGTGACACCCAAGACCGGCTGGGTCGGCGGCTGGTAACCCGAGGCGCGAAGGACCGCGAAGCCCGGCAGGTTCTGCGACGCCATGGTGACGAGATAGAGCGGCACGCCGAGGCCGATGAGGGTCGCTATGTCCCACGCCGGCGCCACGACCACGAGATGGGAAAGGCCGAGCGGCGGGATCGGCTTCACCAGGCCGAGCGACCAGGCCAGCAGCGCACCGGCGGCCAGCACGATCAGCGAGGCAAGCGTCGGCACCAGCCCACGCGCCACCAGGAACAGGGCGATCAGCGGCAGCACCAGCAAGGGGGCGTGCGGTACCTGCTCGACCATCGCCACGACAAGGCGCAGGAGGATGCCGGCCAGCATGGCGGCGGCGATACTGGCCGGGATCTTCTCAATCAGTCTGCCCAGCGGTCGGACCGCTGCCGTCAACAGGATCAGCACCGCCGACAACACGAAGGCGCCGACGGCGGCGCGAAAGCTCGGCACGCTAGAGGTGGAGGCGATCAGCGCCGCGCCCGGTGTCGACCAGGCGGTGATGATCGGCATGCGGTAGCGCACGCTTAGCGCCAGCGCGCTCAGCGCCGTGGCGATTCCGAGGCCGGAGACCCAGGAGCTTGCCTGCTCCGGTGTCGCGCCTACGGCTTGCGCGGCCGCCAGCACGATCGGCAAAGTGCCGCCGACGCCCGCCACCGTCGCGACCAGAGCGGCGGTCGCGGTTGAGACCAGTCCGGACTTCACGAGTTTGCGCGCTCCACCATCGCCTGCAGCAGGATCTGGCAGCCGGCGCCGATATCGGCCTTGCTGGCGTCCTCGACCTCGTTGTGACTGATGCCGTCCTTGCAGGGCACGAACACCATCGCCGTCGGCGCCACGCGCGACACGTAGCAGGCGTCGTGGCCGGCGCCGCTCACGATATCCATGTGCGGATAGCCCGCGATCTCCGCGCCGCGACGGACGGCCTCGACGAGCTCTTTGGCGAAGGGCGACGGCGGAAAATACCAGATCTGTTCGATCTTGACCTCGAGGCGGTGGCGCCTGGCGACCTCGGCGGCTGTCGTACGCATTTCGGTATCCATCTTCGTAAGCTCCGCATCGTCGGGATGGCGGAAGTCGAGCGTCATGAACACGCGGCCGGGGATGGTGTTGCGCGACTGCGGTTGGCTCTCGATCGCGCCCACGGTGGAACGCCCGTTCGGCCGGCTGCCGATCCGTCGCACCGCCACGATCAATTCGGCCGCGCCGACCAATGCGTCGCGCCGCCCTTCCATCGGCGTCGTACCGGCGTGGCATTCCATGCCGGTCCAGGAGATTTCGTACCAGCGCTGGCCTTGCGCGCCGGTGACGACACCGATCGTCTTCTTTTCGCGCTCGAGGATCGGGCCCTGCTCGATATGCGCCTCGAAGAAGGCNNTGGAGAGCGCATGGTCGAGCGTGAAGGCTCCACCGAACACGCCGGATGCCACCATGGCCGGCGCGAAGCGGCAGCCCTCCTCGTTGGTCCACACCGCAACCTCGATCGGCGCCTCGGTGACGTAGCCCGAGTCATTGAGCACGCGCATGACTTCGAGGCCTGCCATCACGCCATAAGCGCCGTCGAACTTGCCGCCGGTTGGCTGGGTATCCAGATGACTGCCGGTCATAACAGGCGGCTTGGCGGGATCGCGGCCCTCGCGGCGGGCGAAAATGCTGCCGAGCTTGTCGACCTTGATGGTGCAGCACGCCTCCTTGGCCCAGCGCACGAAGAGGTCGCGGCCCTGGCGATCAAGATCGGTGAGTGCGATCCGGCAGACGCCGCCCTTTTCGGTGCCGCCGATTTCAGCCAGCTCCATCAGGCTCGACCACAGACGGTCGGGATCGATCCTGAGATTGGGACGGTCGACGGCGTTCATGGCGAACTCCAGACAAGGCGGGGTTACGACCATAGCAAACCAGCCAGCGAAACGAAGCGCTTGAGCGACGCACCCGCATCTTGCAAGGGTGGGGTATCAGAAGGAATTCCCCACATGCTGCCGCTCACCGACACGCTCGTCCTCGACCTCACGCAAGTCATCGCCGGACCAACCGCCGGCCAGATCCTGGGCGACATGGGCGCCGACGTGATCAAGGTCGAGCCGCTGCATGGCGAGCATTTCCGCCCGCATTTCGGCAATGCCTGGGTGCCCTCCATGAACCGCAACAAGCGCGGCCTGGCCGTCGACCTGCGAACTGAAGGCGGCCGCGATGTGCTGATGCGGCTGGTGAAGAAGGCCGACGTGTTCATGGAGGCCTTCACGCCGGGCGTGATCGACAAGCTGGGCTTCGGCTGGGACGTAGTGTCGAAAGAAAATCCGAGACTGGTCTATGCCTCGATCTCGGGTTACGGCCAGACCGGCCCCTATTCGGGTCGCGCCGGCTACGATCCCTGCATCCAGGCCGAAGTCGGGCTGATCGAGGCGACCGGCCCGATGGACGGCGAGATGTGCCGCGTCGGCACCGCGGCGATCGACTACTGTACCGGCTCGTTCTGTGCCGGCGGCATCGCCTTCGCGTTGCTCGCGCGGCACAAGACGGGACGCGGCCAGCGTCTCGACCTCTCGCTGTTCGACGTCGGCATGCACATGATGAGCCATTGGATCACCCACCATGGCCTGACCGGCGAGAACCCCGTACGCATGGGCACCGGCAATTCGATCCTCTTTCCGCTCGGCGTCTTCAAGACCCGCACCCGGCCGATCCTGATCGCCGGCACCAACGACGCCTTCTGGCGTGTTATGTGCACGGCTCTCGGCCGCGCGGACTGGCTCGCCGATCCGCGCTTCACCACCAACGAGGGCCGCGTCGCCAACCGTGACATCCTTGCACCGATGATGGAGGCGCATTTCGCCACCCGCAGCTGCGAGGAGCTCCTGGACAAGCTGCTGCCCGCCGGCATGCCGTGCTCGGCCGTGAATCAGGTGAGCGACATCATCGACAACGCCCACACCAAGGCACGCGGCAGCGTGCTCGAGGTCGTTTATCCCGGAATAGGTCCTGTGAAGTCGGCGGCCAATCCCATCAAACTCTCCGATGCGCCCGTCGAGATACGGCGCAAGTCGCCCGGCATCGGCGAGCACACGGCGGAGATCATGCGCAGCGTAGGCTACAGCGATGCCGACATTGCAGCGCTACGCGGCGCCAAGGCTGTCGGCCTGCCATGAAGATCGTCTATTCCGACAAGCACGCCAGCCACGACCCGCAAACCTTCATCGTGCGCGGCGTCAAGCAGCGCAGCGCCGAACAGCCGAAGCGCGCGACGCAGCTCCTCGCCGCCGCGAGAGGCGCGGGCCATGAGATCGTCTCACCCAAATCATTCGGCGTGGCGCCCGCCGCGGCTGTGCATACGCCGGAGTACATCGACTTCCTGCAGATCGCTGCGCGCGAGTGGGCGAAGCTGCCGGGCGCCGGACCGGAAGTGGTGCCCAATGTCCATCCGGCGCGCGCCCATGCCAGCTACCCCAAGGCGATGGCCGGCCGGGCCGGCTGGCATCAGGTCGACATGGCCTGCCCGATCGGCCCTGGCACCTGGGACGCAGCCCTTGCCTCGAGCGAAGTCGCCGCCACGGCGGCCGACTTGGTGTTGGCGGGCGAACGCCAAGCCTATGCACTCTGCCGGCCGCCCGGCCATCATGCCTATGCCGACATGGCCGGCGGCTTCTGCTTCCTCAACAACACCGGCATCGCCGCCCAGCATCTGCGCTCGAAACACGCGCGTGTGGCGGTGTTCGACGTCGACGTCCATCATGGCAACGGCACGCAGGGTATCTTCTACGAGCGCGACGACGTGCTCACCGTGTCGATCCACGCCGACCCCAGCGTCTATTACCCCTACTTCTGGGGCCACGCGCATGAGAGAGGCGCAGGCCCTGGCGAAGGCTTCAATTTCAACTTGCCGCTGCCGCTGGGCTCGCCGGATGCGCCGTGGCTCGCGGCGGGCGACAAGGCCTTGGCGTGCATTCACGAGTTTGCGCCCACTGCGCTCGTCGTAGCGCTGGGACTCGACGCCAGCGAAAGCGATCCGCTGCAGGGGCTGAAGGTGACCGGCGCGGGCTTTCACGCCATGGCCGGAAAGATCGCGCTACTCGGCCTGCCAACCGTTCTGGTCCAGGAAGGCGGCTATTTGAGCGACGATCTCGGCCGCAATCTCGTGCAATTCCTCGCCGGCTTCAGATAAGGTGGAGGCTGGTTGCATCCGAATAGAAAGATCCTCGCTATGGCCGACATGAGTCTGATGCGGGTCCTGCTGTTCACGCCGGCCACCCATCCCGAGTACATCGCCAAGGCCGCGGGAAGCGGTGCCGATGGCTTGGTCATCGATCTCGAGGACGGCGTTGCGCTGGAGGCCAAGGACACCGCGCGCGCCAATCTGCTCGCCGTCATGAACAAGCCACGCCCCGCGGACAACAAGCTCGTCTGGTGCGTGCGACTGAACCACATCGAAACCAGACCCGGGCTTGCCGATCTGCTGGCCCTGGCAGGCCAGGGCGATCGCCTTGACGCGGTAATGCTGCCCAAGGTCGAATCCCCCCATGAGGTGGAGATTGCGGCCAAGCACCTTGCGATCACGTCGCCGCGGATCATCGCGCTGATCGAGACCGGGCGCGGACTGGAACACGCAGCGGCAATCGCCGCACATCCTCAGGTGGCGGCAATCGCCTTCGGCGGCGCCGACCTCGCGGCGGACCTGCACGCCGAACTCGCCTGGGAGCCGATGCTGTGGCCCCGCAGCCGTATCGTGCAGGCCGCGGCGGCAAGCGGCATCCCCGCCTTCGACGTACCGTTCCTCGACATCCACGACACCGACGGACTGCGCAAAGAAGCCCTGGCCGCCAAGCGGCTTGGCTATGGTTGCAAACTCGCCATCCATCCCGCGCAGGTCGCGCCGATCAAGGCAGTGTTCGCCCCGTCACCCGACGAATTGGCACGCGCCCATCGGATCGTCGAGGCCTACGCTGCCGCCAAAGGCGCGGCCTGCCAGGTCGACGGCAAGATGGTCGACGTTCCCGTCTGGAAGGCGGCGCTGCGCACGGTCCATCTCGCCGCCGCGACCTGAACGGGAGGATCGCCGCATGTCCGGCTTTTTTGGCTATCTGCAACTCGGGGCGAAGCGCTACCGCGAACGCTTTGGCCTCGCCTTCGAGGAATTCGCTGCCGGCCAGGTCTTCGAGCATCGTCCCGGCGTGACCGTGACGCAGCAGGACAATCTCGAGGAGGCACTCGACACGCTCAATAACGCGCAACTCCATTACGACCTGCACTATGCCGAACAAACCGAATGGAAGCGCAATCTCGGCGTGAGCACGATGACCTTGCAGCGCCTCCTGGGAATGACGTCACGCACCTTCTATCGCCGGCGCAGCCTGAGCGGGATCGACGAGATCGCGATGACGCATCCGGTCTTCGGCGGCGACACGCTCTATGCACGGACGCAGGTCCTGGCGACGCCGGGCGGCGCTGATCCCGATACGGGCGCTCTTGCCCTGGTGACCGAGGGCATCAATCAACGCGGCGAGGTCGTCGCACGGATCAAATACGGCATCGACGTCTTCCGTGCCGGCCGGCATCCCGAGGACAAGCTGCTGGCAAAGACTGCGGTGCCGGAAGAGGACCGCTTCCGTCTGCACCATGCCAAGCCGGACGGCGCGCTGGTCGAGCAGACGGGCCTCTATTTCGAGGATTTCGTCGAGGGCGAAAGCTTCGAGCACTGGCCGGCGAAGCCGTTCGGTGTCGAGGAGAGTGCCCAACACGCCTTGCGTTCGCTGGAAATCAATCCGCGCTACTTCGACCCGGCCTACGCCAAATCGATGCTTGCCCGGCCGGTCGATATCTTCGAGCCCTTCGTGATCGGCACGGTGACTGCGCTGACCACGCGCACCTTCGGGCGCGTCGTGGCCAATTTGGGTTGGACGGAAATCAAGCTGCCGCGCCCGGTGCGGCCCGGCGAGACAATCAGGGCAGTCTCGGCGATTGGTTCGAAACGTGAGTCGGAGCACCGTCCGACCCAGGGAATCCTGCACGCCGACACGACCGCCTACGGCGAGGATGGAGCCGTGGTGTGCAGCTTCAAACGGGTCTTCCTGATCTACAAGCGCGGTCTCGGCCCCTATCGATCCGCCGGATACTGATTCCGCAGAACCACGAGCATGAGGGCCGCTTCAATGCCAAGCAGCATCGACATCTACAAGAGCAAGCTCACCACACCCGAGGAGGCGCTCAAGGGTTTGCCGCGCCGCGCTACGATAGTGCTCGGCTTTTTTGCATCGCAGCCGCCTGGCGTGGTCGGGGCGCTGGGCAAGGCGATCAAGGCGGGCGTGTTCGACGAGGTGCGGCTGATCTACATGCACGCAACGGCTGAGACCGGTGCCTCCTTGCTGAAGCTGGAATATTGCGACGTGCTCAAGCCACGTCCTTTCTACATCGGTCCATCCGAGCGCGCGCTGACGACAGAAGCTGTCAAGGTCGGGCGGAAGGTCGTCTACTTCATTCCGATCTCGTTCAGCGATACGCCGCGCGCCATCCGGGCGGAGGCTCAGATCGATGTCTTCCCATTGCAGGTTTCGGCAATGGACCGGGCGGGCTATTTCAGCCTGGGCCTCACCGGCGCCTACTCGCTTGCTGCCCTGGAGAGGGCGAAGAAGATCATCGTCGAGGTCAATCCGAATTTGCCGCGCACGTTCGGGGCGGGCCTGGTGCATGTCTCCGATGTGCATGCGATCGTCGAGGGCAGCAGCGTAATTCCCACGCTCGGCCACCCGGCGGCCGCGGCCGAGGACCAGCAAATCGCCGACATCATCGTTCCGATGGTTCCCGACCGCGCCTGCGTCCAGTTCGGTATCGGCGGCGTGCCCAACATGGTTGCAAGCAGACTGAGCGGCCACAGGGACCTTGGCGTCCATACCGAGCTGCTGAGTGACGGTGTTGCCGATCTGGTGGCGTGCGGCGCCGTCAGCAACCGCTTCAAGCGCACCAATCCGGGCAAGACAGTCTTCAACGTCGCAATGGGCTCGCAGCGCATGTACGAACTGATGCACGACAACCCCACCATGGAGTGCTGGCCGGCGGACTACGTCAACGACCCGCGCGTGATCGGCCAGAACGACAACGTCATCTCGGTCAACGCCATGATCGAGATCGACCTGGCGGGGCAGGTAAATGCCGAGTATCTGATGCATCATCAGTTCAGCGCCGTCGGCGGTCAGCTCGATTTCGTTCGTGGCGCCGGCTATTCGCAGGGCGGCAAGAGCATCATCGCGTCGCCTTCCACGGCGGCGCATGGCAAAGTCTCGCGGATCGTGCCACAGCTGCAAGGTCCGGCAACCGATCCCCGCATGGAAACCCAATACATCGTGACCGAGCACGGCGCCTTCGACCTGCGCGGCAAGTCGTCGGATGAACGGGCGCGTGGCCTGATCGGTCTTGCGCACCCGGCATTCCGTGAGCAACTTCTGGCGGATGCCAAGCGTCTCAACTTTATTGAGTGAGGAAGAAAAAATGGCACGAACCGGCGCCGATCTGATCGTCGAAACCCTGGCCGCCGCGGGCGTCCGGCGCATCTATGGCGTGGCCGGCGATTCTCTGAATGGCATGAGCGATTCGCTGCGCCGGTCCAAGACGATCGACTGGGTGCACATGCGCCACGAGGAAGCAGGCGCGTTCGCCGCCGGCGCGGAGGCCCACCTGACCGGCGAGCTCGCCGTCTGCGCCGGCAGCTGCGGCCCGGGCAACCTGCATCTGATCAATGGCCTGTTCGACTGCTATCGCAGCCGTGTTCCCGTGCTCGCGATTGCCGCCCACATCCCGAGCACGGAGATCGGCAGCCACTATTTCCAGGCAACGCACCCGGAGAACCTGTTCGCCGAATGCTCGCACTATGTCGAGCTGGTCTCCAACCCCGAGCACCTGCCACGCATCCTGGAGAAGGCGATCCGTATCGCGGTGGCCGAGCGCGGCGTGTCGGTGGTGGTCATCCCCGGCGACGTGGCACTCCAGCCGGCCGACGCCAAGGTCGCCACTTGGTTTGCGCCCAAGCCTCCCGTCGTGCGGCCGGGCGATAGCGACCTCGATGCCTTGGCCAACCTGCTCAATGCCGGCGAGAAGATCACCATGATGTGCGGTGCGGGCTGCGCTGGCGCCCATGAGCTGGTGACCGGGCTGGCGCGCACGCTCAACGCGCCGATCGTGCATTCGCTGCGTGGCAAGGAACACGTCGAGTACGACAACCCGTTCGACGTCGGCATGACAGGCCTGATCGGCTTTGCCTCGGGCTATGCCGCGATGAAGGAGTGCGACACCCTGCTGTTGCTGGGCACTGACTTCCCCTACCGGCAGTTCTATCCCGAGCACGCCAGAATCGCCCAGGTCGACCTCAGGGCCGAGAGTTTGGGCAACCGATGCCGGCTCGAGCTCGGCGTCGTCGGCGACGTCGGCGCGACCATTGCCGCGCTGATGCCGAAACTTACAGCGAAGAAGGATCGTGTATTCCTCGATGCCGCACTCGCCCACTATCGCAAGGCGCGCGAGGATCTCGACAAGCTGGCGGAAGGCAAGTCCGACGGCGGCAAGATCCATCCGCAATATCTCTCGCGACTGGTCAGCGAACTGGCCGCCGACGACGCCATCTTCACCTGCGATGTCGGCACGGCAAGCGTTTGGGCCGCCCGCTACATCAAGATGAACGGCAAGCGGCGGCTGATCGGCTCGTTCAATCACGCCTCGATGGCCAACGCCATGCCGCAGGCCATCGGTGCCCAGTCGACCTACAAGGACCGCCAGGTGATCTCGATGTCGGGCGACGGCGGGTTTTCGATGATGATGGGCGACTTCATCAGCCTGAGCCAGCTCGGCCTGCCGGTGAAGGTGATCGTGCTGAACAACGGCACATTGGGCTTCGTCGAGATGGAGATGAAGGCCAGCGGCTTCGTCGATACCGCCGTCGCACTCAAGAATCCGAACTTCGCCGCCATGGCCGAGGCGATGGGCATCAAGGGCATCCGCGTCGAGGATCCGCAAAAGCTCGAGGGCGCCGTACGCGAGGTGCTGGCGCACAAGGGGCCCACCCTGCTCGACGTGGTGAGCGCCCGCCAGGAGCTCGCCATGCCGCCCAAGACGACGCTCGATCAGGCCTATCATTTCGGCCTGTTCACCCTGAAAGCCGTGATGGACGGGCGGGCGACCGAGCTGATCGACCTCGCCCGTACCAATCTCCGCATCTGAGGCGGGTCGGCCGCGGCCTCCGCCCTGTTAAAGAAACAGGAAAAAAACAGCGGCACCGGGCCTTCCCATCCGCCTGGGACGTCTCGGATGCCGATGGCATCGGCCTTCTTCGCCGGTTTCCCATTTCCCGCCAGCCTCGCCAGCGTAGAGCTTTATTCGAGTTCACGGCAGTCACATGTTGCACAGACGTCGCGGCACCATTGGGTCGTTTCTCATGATGACCCTCAAGTGCCTCGCCGGTGCTGCAATTGCCGTTCATTGCGCGACAAGCGCTGCTCATGCGGTGGACGAGATCCAAGTCTACAACGCCGAGATTGCTGCGCGGGGAACGTTCACTCTCCAGCAACACCTCAACTACGTCTGGAGCGGCAACACGACTCCGGACTTTCCCGGCGGCTTCGCCTCCAACCGGACGCTGAACGGCACACCGGAGTTGGCCTACGGAGTGACCGATTGGTACGAGCTTGGGCTCTACGTGCCGTTCGCTTTCGACAGCAGCGGCACTTTCTTGCCGGGCGGCTTCAAGGTCCGGCAGCTCTTCGTATCGCCCCATGCGGAAGATCGTAAGTTCTTTTACGGTGTCAATTTCGAGCTGAGCTATCAGACGCCCCGCTTTTCGCAAAGCGCGATTGGCCTGGAAGTCCGACCGATCCTCGGCGTGCGCGATCAGGGCTGGGAATTCATTGTCAATCCGATCGTCGACCTGA